>NZ_JAUBTK010000004.1:0-160524 GCF_036702455.1 Microcoleus sp. D2_18a_D3 | reverse complement strand
GATTCAAGGCGACTGAAGTCGCAGCCGCTTTCCTCCCCATGTCTGAAGCCAGGGGCTTCTCGCTCGTTTTTTGGTGATTTGGCCGATCGAATTGAGCGACTCACCCATCGGCAGAATCGCTCCCTCACAGACCAAATTAATCAAGCGGTTTTAACCGCCGTCCATCACTGGGAAGTTCACCCGATTTATCACATCGTGTTTGGTTGTTACCGAGTACCGCAAAAATTTGCCCCTGCGCCAAAAGCTAACCCTCAAAAGTTGCTTCACCCTCAAGCAGCCAAAAGTTCGACTTTTAGGGCAGATAGAGGGAATAGTGGCGCACTGATGACGGCTTTAAAAATCAAATTTTTTGCAGTTTTCTCCCAAAAAATCTCTCTAGAAGTATCCCCGTTTCTGTCTGGCGGTGGAGTGTCAAAACATCAGTGATTACCTTAACTCTTTTACATCCTATCCAGTCTGTCCCAGTTCAAAGTTGGTGTTTTGAATCAGAACCCGTGGTTCGGATCGGTCGATCGAACGACAATGATGTAATTATTTACAGCGCTGTAGTTTCCCGCCACCACGTAGAACTGTGGAATCACGCTCATGGCTGGGAAATTATTAATTTTGGTGCTAATGGCACTTATGTAGATGATAGACCGATCGCTCAGGTGTCAGTTGTAGACGGGATGACAATTCGCTTGGGCAATTCCGGGCCAAAAATCAGGATTCGGGTGGCCGCAACGAATCAACCGGGCAAAATAATCAAGCCACCGCAGCGCGAACTCCGCCCAAAGGACGAAGTTTCAAAAGACAGGTCAACTCCTTTGCCGGGGGGCGTGGGAATAATCGAAGACGATGAACTTGGAGGGCTGACTCAAATCGATCTTGACTGACCGGCAGCTATCTATCCCTGCTGGCTAGTTGCCACAAAGAGACCGATGCCCAATTCGAGCGTCTAACTAATATTGTGCTAAGTCGCCTGATTTGCGCCTAAATATCCCTATACATTAATTAACAGCTTCTATAGTAGGATTTCACCCTTCTAAAGATAAGATTGGGGGGATATCGATCGATCTTAGCTCACTTTCGCTGCTTGCCCAGCGACGGTAATCTAAGAGCAACTGGTGCATCAACCGCTGTTTGACGCTCAGCAGTACGCTCTTGAGCAAAGCATTCCCCGTTGCTTCTAAAATGGGTTTGGGCGTCAGCCAAAACGGTGGCGGTAATTCTACTTGCACTTCCAAATCCGCTTTTCCCTTCAAGTATGCTACCCCGCTGCTTTGGTGTACACAAAGCTTTCCTTTGAGATTGAGAGCAAAGCGATCGTTGATATAACCCACGCCACGAATTTCGCAGGCGACGGACTCCAAATTGATGGTGCCATCCGACTGGGCCCACACCCTCATGTCTACTGTGGGTTGAATGCTCAGCATCATAAATTGTAACGGTCGCATTTTCAGGCGGAAACAGTCATCGTTTAGCTGTTCTGTGCGACTTTGATCGACAAGGGCATTCACCAGTCGCCTCGGCTGGCGCAGATAATGTTGAATGGGAACCCGTTCCTCTGGTACGGCGATCTCAACGGATTGGGAAGAATTAAAGCGGATGTACATGAGAAAATATCAAAATATAGGATTCCTAAGCATATCTTAATAAACTATCACCTTTTTTAAGGTGACATAAGTTGCCCCCTAAGTCGTGTACCCAGCAATGTCATCCGAGAAATCACTGATAAAAGCTTTCGGGACATCGCTAATTTTTCATCATACTTCCTAGCTGATGAGAGTCAAGCAAACATTTGTAACCTAAAATTGCCTCTAAATGAAAATTTCGTTAGCGAAGCCCTCGAAGAGGATCGCACATCTCGGCCCTGTTGGTACAAATGCAGAAACAGCGGCTCTAGCTTATGTCAATTGGTTGAGCCTGAATACTAACTTGGAATGCACCCTGTGTCCTTATTCCACCATTTCTCAAGCGCTAGAGGCATCTGCCGTAGGGCAGGTTGACTATTCAGTGGTGCCCGTCGAAAATTCGATCGAAGGCAGCGTGACTGTCACCTTAGATACACTGTGGCGACTCGATCAACTCCGCATTCAACACGCCTTAGTTTTGCCAATTTCCCACGCCCTAGTGTCTAATGCTAAAAATTTTAACGAGATTAAAAAAGTTTACTCTCACCCGCAAGCGCTAGCTCAGTGTCAGGTATGGTTGGGGCAGTTTATTCCCTCAGCCCAATTAATTCCGGCGAATTCAACCACGGAAGCATTGCAATATCTGGAAGATACAAATGTAGCAGCGATATCTTCGCCAAGAGCTGCTGAACTTTACCATTTGCCAGTGTTAGCTCACCCCATTAATGATTATCCCGATAATTACACTCGATTTTGGGTACTCAGCAGGAGTTTTGGAGAAATCGCCAACGTAGAACCAGGGGATCACTCATCCCTTAAATCCCTTACACAATCTGCTTCTAAGTTGATCCTCGATGCTTCACCGTCTAATTGCACCCATACCTCACTCGCTTTTAGCGTACCTGCCAATATGCCGGGAACACTCGTAAAACCTTTGCAAGTATTTGCCAGTCGCGGTATTAATTTAAGTCGGATTGAATCTAGACCGACTAAAAGATCCCTCGGAGAATATATTTTCTTTATGGACGTTGAGGCTAACGCCTGCCAAGCATTTGTTCGATCGGCACTCGATGAATTAAAAAATCACACAGAAACTTTAAAAATATTTGGTTGCTACAATGTACTGTCAGTAGTATAATTTATTTTTAAGTAAAACTTAGGAGGCTGGCGAGATGAATGCGGATGAACTTCTCAAGCGATACGCAGCCGGAGAAAGAAATTTTCATGAAACCAACTTGAAAGAGGCTTCTTTGCGAGAAGCTTTCCTAATTCATATTAATCTAGCCTGTGCGAATCTCAAGGAAATAAATTTTGCCCTGGCCAACTTAAGGGGGGCAAACTTAATAGGTGCCAAGCTCAAGAATGCCTGTCTGGTGATGACCAACCTAAATGGAGCTAACCTGAGCGGAGCCGATCTAACTTTCGCAAGATTAACAGGAGCTGACCTGATTGAAGCAAACTTGGAAAACGCCAACTTGAGCGACACAAAAATGATAGGTGTTAATTTGAGCGGAGCAAACTTGGAAAACGCCAACTTGATGGAAGCGAACCTCCTAGATGCTTGCTTGGACAATACAAACCTCGAAGAAGCCAATCTAAGCGAGGCTAAACTGCGGGGTTCGAGTCTGATAAAAGCCAACTTGAGAAACGCTTTTTTGTGTGAAAGTAACCTTGAGGGCGCAGATTTGAGAGGATCTGACTTGAGGGGTGCTAATTTGAGCGGGGCATTTTTATGCGGAGCTAATCTGGACGGAGCTAAGTTAGATAAGGCAATTTTAAGTGGAGCAATACATTTTTGCGTCAGACAAGTTTGAGATCACGCAATATATAACAGCAGAATCCGACAACTAAGGACTAAAAAATATACTATTGACTTGGCTGAAAGTGAAGTCTATTTGCTGCTGTACCTTAGCAAAATGAAGCTGCATCTTGAGGATCTCTTTCTTGGAATTAGCTTGAGCAATCTTACTTTCCAAAGCCAGCAAGTTGCGGTTGAGATTTTCTACTCGCACAGTTTGGTAGTCTAAGTCAATTTTTAGTTCTGCCGCCTGATCGAATTGAACCTGCTGGCGAACCACGGCGAGGCGGACTGAATTTTCATCCTGTTTCTGAAGAGCTAGCAAAGCTCGCTGCTGCCACTGGTTGGCTTGAGATTCAGCTTGATTGTACAGCCACTGAATCCGCAGTTGGGCGGAAATCGCACTGCCAACAGCCTGACGCAGTTCTTTGAGAGGTTCCTGAATTTCTAAGATTAATAGTTCCCAAAGATTCATCAGTTCACTGGTAAATTCTTCCCGTTCTACAGAGGCTACCAGTGCTTCTAATAGCAACAAATTTGGTTGCATTTGCTGCGTAATTGTCTCAAATATTAACAGTGCTTCGGACATTTGCCGATCGTAATTTTTTTCTGAGACTGCACCGGATGAGTGCTTTAATATTTTTTCCGTGCTGTCTAACTCAGCTTCTGAATCTGAACTTGAAGCTACAAAGGCCTGTAATTTTTCGCGGGCGATCGAATTCAGCCTTTGTCGAAGCAAATCGCAGGCCGCCCGCTGCACTGGCCCTGTTTCGCTTTGACAAATCTTGATGACTATTTTTAAGCCGGCATCGCCGTAATTCAATGTCTCTGTCAGGGCCGCGATTCGATGTTCGCTGACAGAACTAGACAGCCGATGTTTAACTCCTGCTAGTCCGCCGAGCACTACACCGCCCACAGGAGGTGGCAGTTGACCGCCTCTAACTGCATCGTATGGTTTCGGTTGGTCGTGATTTTCTAACACAAGCATTTACTGCTATAAGGAACCTATCCGAACCTGTTTGAAGTTAAGAATTAAACTGATACCAGTTCCAAAAAAGAATGGAACTGTAGGCCCGCGAGCCAAACCCTTAGTTCATCAGTCAATCGAAAATCAAAAATCAAAAATCGAAAATCGAATGATTTGTGTGTAATTATTTCTTCAATGCAGGTCAAACCGATCGTGCTTTTTCCTAGACCACTTGGCTACTTGAGGGTATCTTTAAGTACAGTCCTCGCTGCCAAGTGATTGCGAGTAGAAGTCAAAATTTCGGTTTCGCGTTCCAATCTCGCAGCAGTATCTTGCAATTCTAAAAGAGTTTGCTGTTCGGTCGCTGCGCCGTAAAGGTAGCTGGCTACCCAGTAGGACAATTCTGTAGGCAAACTGGGAATGTCTTCCGGCAGGTCGATCGGCTGATCCATCAATTTGCTGGAGAGGCGAACTACATCTCTCAGCAGTTGTTCGACATCTTTTCCCAAAGGTCTGAGGTCTTTTTGCGGCGGTTCATCTTCCATCCATTCTACTAGACCGACTAAATAGGGTTTTTCCCGAACTGCGTCGAGCACTCGGAACCGCTGCTGGCCGAGAGTCATAATTTTCATGCGATCGTCGGGGAGGCGCTGACAGTGAATCACTTCGGCGCAACAGCCAACGGCAGAGACTTTGTTTTGGTTGGGGTCCCACATGAGTACACCGAAACGCCGATCGCCCTCCAGAATCGTATTCATCATGATTCGATAGCGAAACTCGAAGATTTGCAGCGGCAGCGGTCTACCTGGAAATAGAACCACTTCCGGCAACGGAAATAAGGGGAGTTCGCGAACTGCTACAGAGGAAGAGGATGCCATTGTCGCTCAAAGGTGACGGTACTTGCGCTTATTTTTCTTACTTTAACTGATTAAAGGCAATTCCGGGCGGGGTGAGGGGCGATCGGGGGGAAATGCGACGCGGGCGATCGAGGCTTTGGGCTGATGCGTAGGATCAGAAACCGGGTTTTTCCTCAAAAATCCTTGGTTGTTACCCAGGTTTTTGCTTGGTGTGGGTGAATTATCGCGCGTACTCTTGAACCACAAAAACCGGATGACTCAAGCCACGCTGATTCTGCTTTTTGATCCGAATTAGGCGATCGACCAACGAATCAACTTGCTGAAGATAGGCATGAAGAATAGTAACTTGTCCCAGGTAATCTCGATCGTCTTTACAAACAATAATTCCTGCGTGGCGATCGCCACCACGGTGCAGCGCCACAAAATCATCGCGATTGAAGCTAATTACCGCCCGATTTTGTGCAATCGCAAAGCGCAGAACCTCGTCATCAGGAATTCCTTGATTTGCTTGACCGGCATCATAAGAAGTTAAAACATCACTGTCAAGACTACGCAAATGCTCGACCATTGCGATCGGGAAATTTTCATTGGAATAAAGCCTCACCCTTTCAATCATCGGTTTGATGAGAAATAATAATACGATCGATTTCTTCGCGGTGGCGATCGTAATAACGCCAAGCATTCTCTAGATCGCGATCGTCCAAGACTGGATAATTCCGAAGTAACTGGGCCTCATCAGCCCCCTGTTGGTGAAGCGAAACGAGTGTCCAAACAGGAATGCGGGTGTTGCGAATCCGGGCATTTCCTCCACAGACTCCAGGTGTACTCTGAATCGCCCTAGCGGAAAGTTTTTCTTGGAACAACCAACTCTCTTCAGGTGTCAGCGATTCAATGACTTGAATTAAGGAGTCAACCAACTGAATGTTCATAGCTGGTAATTGAAGAAATATCGAATAGCGATCGCTTAAACTATGATAGCAAATTTCTCTAAACAGAAAAGAATCTTATCAACCATAGCATTACCAGCAACGCAGCTTACAAAACCTCGATCGTATTCTCAACTTTAAAACTGGTTTCTGACTATCTTTGCGTCCGGGAATGAAAAAAAAGGAACAAAGTATTTTTCCCTTGTTCCTTTTTTTGTTATTTTCCAAGCCCTCAATCTACAGCTTGACTTCGATATCTACGCCGGCTGGCAAATCCAGTTTCATCAAAGCGTCAATTGTTTTTGCCGATGGCTGCTGAATGTCGATGATGCGGCGGTGCGTGCGGGTTTCAAAGTGTTCGCGAGAATCTTTGTCTACGTGGGGCGATCGCAGCAAGCAGTAAATCCGTCGTTTTGTCGGTAGGGGAATCGGGCCGATCGCTATGGCTGCTGTCCGATTTGCTGTATCTACAATCTTTTCGCAGGATGCGTCTAGAATTCGGCGATCGAAAGCTTTGAGGCGGATGCGAATTTTTTGCTGTTGAATTGTTGCCATTTTTGTTTCTTGAATTTTCTAGGTTCAGTTTATTTTTAGTCATTAGTCATTAGTCATTAGTCATCAGTCATTTGTTATTTGTTATTTGTTATTGAACATTTAACCCATAACTACTAACAACTGGCCACTAACCTATAACTACTCACTACTCACTAAATAGCAGAAAAGCCTATTGACATTGGCTGGCTTTTCTGCTATTTAGGCTGTTATGCGAGTCCTACTTGAGGATTTTGGAAACAACGCCGGCGCCGACGGTGCGGCCACCTTCGCGGATAGCGAAGCGCATTCCTTGTTCGATCGCGATCGGGTGAATCAACTCAACAGTCATTTTGATCCGGTCACCTGGCATCACCATTTCTGCTTCAGTACCGTCATCAGCCGTGAATTGTGCGATCGTGCCGGTCACGTCAGTGGTACGGACGTAGAATTGAGGGCGATAGCCAGAGAAAAAGGGCGTGTGCCGGCCGCCTTCTTCCTTCTTCAGGATGTACACTTCAGATTCAAACTGAGTGTGAGGCAGGATACTTTTCGGCTTGGCAATCACCATTCCGCGTTCAATATCCGCCTTTAAAATCCCCCGTAGCAGTAGACCAACGTTGTCGCCGGCCAAACCTTCTTCCAGAGACTTGGTGAACATTTCCACACCAGTCACTGTAGTGCTGCGAGTGTCCTTAAGACCCACCAATTCGACTGTTTCGCCGACTTTGATAGTTCCACGTTCGATCCGGCCTGTGGCGACAGTACCCCGACCAGTAATCGAGAATACGTCTTCAACTGCCATCAAGAAAGGCTTGTCAATTTCGCGTTCTGGGGTGGGGATGTAAGCATCTACTTCTTCCATCAGCTTGTAGATTTTGTCAACCCACTCATTTTCGCCCTTGACAGTCTTGGGATTAGCAAGCATCGCTTCGAGAGCTTTCAATCCCGAACCTGTGACGATGGGGATGTCATCGCCCGGAAAATCGTAAGAGCTCAAAAGTTCGCGAACTTCCAGTTCTACCAATTCCAACAGTTCAGCATCATCCACCATGTCTTCTTTGTTCAAGAAGACAACCAAGCTGGGAACGCCAACTTGCTTAGCTAGCAGGATGTGTTCGCGAGTTTGAGGCATGGGGCCGTCTGCTGCTGACACTACTAGGATGCCGCCGTCCATTTGAGCTGCACCGGTGATCATGTTTTTCACATAGTCAGCGTGTCCGGGGCAATCTACGTGGGCATAGTGCCGACCTGTGGTTTCGTATTCCACGTGAGCAGTATTAATCGTAATACCCCGTGCTTTTTCTTCAGGCGCAGCGTCGATGTCGGCGTAGTTCTTAGCCTTTGCTTGACCTAGTGCAGAGAGAGTCATCGTAATCGCGGCGGTCAAAGTTGTTTTGCCGTGGTCAACGTGACCGATCGTGCCGATGTTTACGTGGGGTTTATTCCGTTCAAATTTTGCGCGTGCCATTCTCGATTTGTTCCTTGTTTCTTTTAGCGATTTTAGATTTTAACATTTTAGATTTTAGACTTTGGATTCAATCCAAAATCCAAAATCTAAAATCTAAAATCATTAGTTCCCTTTGTTCTTAGCGATAATGGCTTCAGCCACGTTTCGCGGCACTTCTTCGTAATGGCTGAATTCCATTGTGAAGATGCCTCGACCTTGGGTTTTCGAGCGGATGTCTGTGGCGTAACCAAACATTTCTGCTAGTGGAACTTTTACAGAAACTTTGGCTATCCCCTGATCCGTCTCTTGACCTTCGATCTGACCCCGACGCGAGTTGAGGTCTCCGATGACGTTCCCGATGTAATCTTCGGGAACTTCAACCTCTACTTTCATCATAGGCTCTAGCAGCACTGGCGACGCCTTCATCACGGCTTCTTTGATCGCCATTGAACCGGCGATCTTAAATGCCATTTCTGAGGAGTCTACGTCGTGGAAAGACCCGTCTACCATAGTAGCTTTGAGGTCAATCACGGGATACCCTGCTACAATACCTGATTCGCAGGCTTCTTTCATCCCTTGTTCTGCCGGGCCGATGTACTCTTTGGGTACAGTGCCACCAACAATTTTGGAGACAAATTCAAAGCCGCTTCCGACTTCGGTGGGTTCTAGTTCGATCACGACGTGACCGTACTGACCTTTACCGCCACTTTGGCGGATAAATTTACCTTCGGCGCGGACGGATTTGCGAATGGTTTCACGGTAGGCTACTTGTGGCTGACCCACGTTGGCTTCTACTTTGAATTCCCGCAACATCCTGTCTACCAGGATTTCCAGGTGCAGTTCGCCCATGCCGGCGATGACTGTCTGGTTGGTTTCTGGGTCAACGTTGACTCGGAAGGTGGGGTCTTCTTCCGAGAGTGACTGGAGGGCTTTGGAGAGCTTCTCCATGTCTTGTTTGGTTTTGGGTTCGACAGCCACCGAGATCACTGGCTCTGGAATAAACAGAGATTCCAGAATCACTGGCGCTCCTTCTTCGCAGAGGGTGTCGCCGGTGAAGGTGTCTTTCAAACCCAAGGCTGCTCCCAAGTCTCCGGCTCGGAGTTCCTCAACTTCTATCCGATCGTCCGCTTTTAGTACAATGAGGCGAGAAACCCGCTCTTTTTTGTCTTTGGTGGAGTTCAGGACGTAGGTTCCTTTTTTGAGGATACCGGAGTAGACGCGAACAAAAGTCAGGCGGCCGTAGGGGTCAGCCATGATTTTGAATGCCAGAGCTGACAGCGGGGCGTTGTCGTCGGCAAACCGCTCTGCTGTGTCGCCGTTGGGCAGGAGTCCTTGTATGGGAGGAACTTCCAAGGGCGACGGCAGATAGTCGATGACTGCATCCAACAACAACTGAACGCCTTTGTTTTTGAATGCCGAACCGCACAACATGGGGACGATCGTACCTTCGACAGTGCCGTGACGCAGGGCCAAGCGGATTTCCTCTTCCGTTAACTCTTCGCCTTCGAGGTATTTCTCGGTGAGGGCGTCGTTGGTTTCTGCTACCGACTCGATCAGCTTGGTGCGGTATTCTACGGCTAGATCCTTTACTTCATCGGGGATTTCTACTTCCTCGATGTCGGTTCCCATGTCGTTGTTGTAGATATAGGCTTTCATGTGCACTAAGTCTACAATTCCCCGGAAGTTTTCTTCACTGCCGATCGGGATTTGGATGGGTACGGCGTTCGCTCTCATGCGATCGCGAATTTGGGCGTAGACTTTGTAGAAGTTTGCCCCCATCCGATCCATTTTGTTGACGAACACGATCCTCGGTACTTTATACCGATCGGCCTGTCGCCAAACTGTTTCGGATTGCGGCTGCACTCCCCCTACCGAGCAGAACACTGCGATCACTCCGTCGAGCACTCGCATCGAGCGTTCGACTTCGATCGTGAAGTCTACGTGTCCCGGAGTGTCGATGATGTTGATTTTGTAATCTTTCCAACTGGTGGTGATAGCAGCGGCAGTAATCGTAATTCCCCGCTCCCGCTCTTGCTCCATCCAGTCAGTGACTGCTGTTCCCTCGTGCACTTCACCCATTTTGTGAACCATGCCTGAATAGAACAGAATTCTTTCAGTTGTTGTTGTTTTGCCCGCGTCGATGTGGGCTGCGATGCCGATGTTGCGAGTTTTTTCTAGCGGGACGGTACGTGCCACAGCTACCTCCTTAATCTTGTGTTGCTGTTATAATACTATTATACTACACAGTAACCCTATTTTGCACTCCCCAGCGACTTACAAAAGTCTCTGGAGCTTATTGTTACATTTTAATATTTTTTGCAAGATTTGTTTACAAAAATATTAAGGATGCGACATGGAGGATTTAGAGAGTGCGTGAATTTTGAGTGCGTGAATTTTGAGTTTGGGAGTTTTGAGTTTGCTTCACCAATCGCAACAGCGCCAAGAGAAGCAATCTCAACACTCAAAACTTATTACACTTTCCAATTTTTCACCCGATGCTTTTATACCGCACGATCGCGCTCTTCTCCATGCCAGTTGTTGCAGTTAGTAGCGGTAGTGAGCAAAAGCCTTGTTTGCTTCAGCCATGCGGTGAGTTTCTTCGCGCTTGCGAATAGCACTCCCTGTTTCGTTAGCTGCATCCATCAGTTCGTTGGCTAGCTTGGCTGCCATCGAGCGGCCGGTGCGGGCGCGGGCAAATCTGATCAGCCAGCGGAGGGCGAGGGTTGTACCGCGATCGGAACGCACTTCCATCGGCACTTGGTAGGTGGCGCCACCTACCCGGCGGGCTTTGACTTCTACCAGGGGTGTTGCGTTTTTGACTGCTTTTTCAAACAAGTCTAACGGTTCAGCCCCTGTGCGTTCTTGGATGGTTTTGAGGGCGTCGTAGACGATGCTGGAGGCAACGGATTTTTTGCCGTGCTGCATGATCCGTCTCACCATCATGCTTACCAACCGGCTGTTGTAGGTTGGATCTGGTGGAACTGGACGTTTTTGAATAACTGTGCGGCGAGACATAGTTCTATTTGGGATTTTTGATTTTGAATGATTGACTTTGGGCTTTTGGGATCACATCTCGATTTATGACGATCGAGCGTGCAGTTGAGCGGCGCGATCGGATTTTTTTTTGCTTCCCAACCCCGACGATCGGACGAGTTCCGTGTTATTTTTTCTCTTTAGGACGCTTGGCCCCGTATTTGGAACGACCCTGCTTGCGGTCTTTCACCCCAGCGGTGTCTAATGTACCCCGAATGATGTGGTATCTAACTCCGGGCAAATCTTTTACCCGACCGCCCCGGATCATTACTACCGAGTGTTCTTGCAAGTTGTGACCGATCCCTGGGATGTAGGCGGTGACTTCAAAACCAGAGGTCAGCCGTACCCGAGCCACCTTCCGCAGCGCCGAGTTGGGTTTTTTCGGGGTGGTCGTGTACACTCTGGTGCAAACTCCGCGGCGCTGGGGGCAACTCTTGAGAGCTGGCGATTTGGTTTTTTTCTGCGTTTGTTCCCGTGCTGAACGGATGAGTTGCTGAATAGTGGGCATGAGTTACGGCATTTCTAGCTTTTTGCTGAATATAGTGATTTGGCTGTATCCGCACTGAAAGTCCCTTCCCCTCTGGGGGGACGGGATGAATGAAAATAATTATGGGTAAGTGAGGATACCAGACTCTGTATTGTACACGACGCGAGTTTCTTTGGCAAGAAATTTGCGCGATCCGCGATCGAACTTCCTTCCTTGCTGCAAGTTGGGAGGGGGCGAGCGCAACGGGAGAATGGTATGTGACATCCTATAATTTAGGCGCAACTATGATGATTTTCAGAGCCGTCAGCAAAATTTATGACGATCGCAATATTGCGCTTTTTAGATCGAATTACCATTGTGAGGAGAGGCGCCTTAACTCCAGTATGCGATCGCATCACCGTCTATAGCCGATCTACATCACATAAAGTTATCTAAAATTGCCGGACAATAAGAAATATACATTGAGTTGACGGCAGATGACAACCAAAGCTTATATTCCTGAATATAAAATTTCCGAACTTTACTTGAACATTTGGAAATCCGGTAAGATCGATCGGGATCAGTTCCAGCAAATTCAATACGCAATTAATTGTCACACTTTAAAAAGTTCAGACGATCGAAAAATTGTCAGCAGGCTGCTGTATGCAGTACGGCGGGGATGGGTGTCAGTGACGGACTGAGTTACTTGGGAGTTTTGAGTCAGGGCGCGAGATTGCTTCGTGACTCCCCCGGCGTAGCAGCCTCAAGGAGTTTTCAGATTGCCACCCACTTGCCACCCACAGAGCACAACGCACAGGGGGTGCATGAGTTGTGAACTAAAATCTCATCCAGAAAAGTAGAGGACTCCCCAATAGATGCACCGCTGTTAAAAGGAAATATTAAGGTAAAAGGACACGGTATGTTTAATTCTACAGAACTGCTGATCGAGGCTTTCATCGAACAACTTCAGAACGGGTACAGCCGCACTTACGGAGGCTACAAATCAGACTATGCTGACATTATTGCCTGGGTGGGCGCAATGGCGTTAGAAAACATCGCTAACAGCGACGCTCTTTATCACAATGTAGAACACGCCATTTGCATTAGCTTAGTCGGTCAAGAAATCTTGCGGGGAAAACACATTCGCCAAGGCGGAGTTTCCTGCGAAGATTGGCTGCACTTCATCATTTCTTTGCTGTGCCAAGACATCGGATATGTCAAAGGAGTTTGCCGGCAAGACCAAGAATCAGAAGGATTGTATGCTACGGGAAAAGATGGCATGAGAATTGCACTTGCTCCCGGTGCAACAGCGGCCAGCCTAGCTCCTTACCGAGTTGACCGAGCTAAATTGTTTATTGACGAGCGCTTCGGCAACCACAAGCTAATTAATGCTGAGATAATTAAGCAGAACATAGAACAGACTCGTTTCTCGGTGCTTGACGGCAACACTGACGAGGATGCAGTTAATTACTCTAGTTTAGTTCGCGGTGCTGACTTGATAGGTCAGCTCAGCAACCCGCAATATTTGCAGAAAATTGGCGCGTTGTTTTACGAGTTGGAAGAAAGCGGTGCTACTAAACTTTTGGGCTATCGACATCCGGGCGACTTGCTGCAAAGCTACTCTAAGTTTTACTGGAGCGGCATTTATCCTCACATCAGTGAATCTCTCGGTTACTTGCAGTTGACGCAGGAAGGCAAACAGATTGTTGCTAGTTTGTACGCTAACATATTTCGGATGGAACACCAACGTTGCGATTCTGAGGTTGCTTGATTGCAAAAGTGCAGTCAGTTGTCAGTTGTCAGTTGTCAGTTGTCATTGGTTATTTGTCAGTTGTCAGTTGTCAGTTGTCATTGGTTATTTGTCAGTTGTCAGTTGTCAGTTGTCAGTTGTCATTGGTTATTTGTAGGTGCTAATAACTAACAGCTCATAACGAATAAAAAAACACAAATTACCAATTACCACCAATTACCAATTACCCAAGTATATTTCATTCAACTCAACTAATTTCCTCATCAATTGCTGAATGATATCTGGGACACAACCAATTGCTGGGTACCAAAGAAGGCCATCCCTCCCGTAGCGCTTCCAAACAAACAGCTCGCACAGTTAATTGACAGTCAAGCAGTTCTACCCCAGCTTTTTCAACTTGCTTTTTGCCAATTCTTAAAATAGATTCATCGCTAAATTCAAAGGTTTTGTGACACTGAATGCAAACCAGATGGTGGTGGTGGTACAATTCGGGAAAATTCAGTTCGTAATGTTTGTGTCCTTCTGCTAATTCTAGTTCACGCAAAATTCCTATCCTTGCTAATAAATGCAGCGTTCGGTAGACAGTAGACAAGCCAATTCGTTCTCCTTTATTCTGCAAAGTCTTGTATAATTCTTCCGCACTTAAGTGATTGCCTTGCGGTAGATTTTGAAAGACACTCAAAATAGTTTCTCGCTGGGGAGTCAGGCGGCAGCCTCTCTGGTTGAGTTCGACTTTGAGTGAGTTAGCACTGTATAAATTCATGTCGGAAAAAATAAAAAAGTTGAACGAGGATTGTAATGGATTATCTGTTATTTATTCGCGCTCTTTTTGAAATTCTCCTAAAGTATATTTTCCGTGAGAATCCATATAACTCTAGACTCCCCTTTAGTCCAGGGTAATCTGCTAGTCACCTATCCCCTTGCTACAAGTGGAACTGAAAAAGTGGTTTTCGGTATTTGTGCGTAATTTTTGTGAAGTTTATAGCAATTTTGCTGATAAGCATTGGCAAAACCAGTTGTAGGTTCAAAGTCAGTGCAACCATCGCATCTTTAGTACAAGCAACGCACGGGCGCACTGTAAATGTGTGGCGGTAGTCCTTAGTAAAAAAATCCCAATAACAAGGAATTGGATAGAAGCGCTTGATTTGATGCACTCCTTCGGGCAATGTTACGGACAGACTCCACAAAAATAATCAAAGTGGCGATACATAAATATTAGAAAAAGACAGTCATAAACCACCAAAATACATAGCTTTGGCCACCAACAAGAAGGTAGCGACACCCAGCAAAACTAGGCGGATTCCCAAGATGGTGGTCATTTTGTCTGCGTCTTCCCATGTGTAGCCAAAGAAAGAAGTTCTTGCTTCGAGGGTTGCTGGCCCTTTGAGGGAGTAAAAGATGCCGCCGAAGCCGAGAAAGAGGTGAATCGCCCTAACGGCGAAGTACGGATCAGTATCGACAATTTTGCCTCCCCCACCCCCGCCCCAGCCGAGTCTGGCTAGATTTGGCAACAGGATTAAGCCTTGTTCGTACATGGGCAATTCTGGGTTAAAGCGGGAAAGCTCCAATAGGGTATAGGCTCCCGCCCAGAAGACGATGAGGCCGGCATGGGCGACGTGGATACCGAGCAAACGGTTGGAAAGTTGATTAAGCGGGCGTTGCCGACCCACCAGGGAAATGATTTTCCGTTGGGTGGGAAGGATTTTTTTGCCATGCTGGTCACGGCGATTTACCTCTTGAGAAAGATGTCAGTGGAGTTTTAAGCGATCGCAGGTTATTGATATAGATAATCAACAATTTTAGTAGTTTCGTCAAGGGGTATTTGAGAAAAATTTTCACCGATTTGAGTTCAGGTATGTAAATCAGCAGGAAAAAACATCGTTATATCACGATTATGACTGTTTTTGGCGCTTGAGCGGAGTTTGGCCTCTCGTTCGCAAAAATAGCAGCTAAAGGAATACCTCTAAATTTATTGATAAATAATATTATTAAAGAGTATTATGGCTAGAGTATTGTTCACGTAGCTATCCAATCCTCTCGGAAAATACAAGGTGGAAAAAGAAATCCGGTACTTTCCTATGGACAAGCTTCTCTAAAAGTACGGTTGGAGGAGGGTGCAGGATTGTTTTTTTCCGAATCAAGAGAATCAATGCCTACTTGTTGACATATTCACTCAAACTCCAAACAACAAAGCCTGAGACCATTAGCTCTCAGGCTTTTCTAGCTGAATTTTTCACTGCTTGTGGCATCGGGCGCCCTAGCTCAAGCAGAGGATTTGGTTTCTTCAGCTACTTGCTCGTTGTTGGGTAACTCCAGGCAATAACCAGCCCCGTATACGGTTTTGATGTACCGAGGATGGCGGGGATCGGGTTCCATCTTGGTTCTCAGGTGTCTGATGTGTACACGAATTGTTTCGATGTCGTCGTCGGGGTCGTAACCCCACACTTCTTTGAGAATTTCGCTGGGAGAGACTGTCTGACCGTGGCGCTGAAGCAAGCAGTGCAGCAACTCAAACTCTAGGTGGGTCAGTTTGACTGTCTGAGCGTACCAAACAGCTTCAAACCTTTCGGGGACAAGGGTCAGCGGGCCGTAATTCAGAATTTCGGAGTGTTTGGCAGCTTGGGGGATGCGGTCTGTTCGCCTTAGTAGAGCTCGCACTCGGGCTAGCATCTCTTCTAGTTCAAAGGGTTTGGTCAGGTAGTCGTCGGCGCCGGAGTTGAAGCCTTCTACTTTGTCTTGAGTTTGACTTAAGGCTGTCAACATCAAGACGGGAATGTCTGAGGTGCGCTCGTCACGCCGCAAACGCTGACATACGGTGAATCCGTCTACTCTAGGCAGCATGAGGTCTAGCATGATCAGGTCGGGGAGCAGTTGTATGGCTAGTGCCTGACCTTTGATGCCGTCTTCTGCCTGGGTGACTTCGTAGCCAGCCATTTCTAGGTTGACGGCTACGAGTTCGGCGATCGCCGCGTCATCATCAATAACAAGTATCCGAGGCATCATTATTTATCTCACCGCTAACCGAATGGCAAATCCTACAGCCTTCTGGGGGTTCCAGGTAACTTTAACGAACAATTTTTTAATTTTAAGCTTCATTAAGGATTATAAGGTTGATTAAGAACTTTCGGGGATCTGTAAATATTCTTGTACTAATTATAAGCCATAAGAGCGCATATCAGAAAACTGTTGACCAAAAATCTTCCTGGGGGCAGATTTTGGGTTGGCAAGAACAGCCTTAACTTTTGCAGGGTGCGCCTGGGGCTTCACAGGATAACCCTAACGGTAGTCGGCGTCTTCCATGACCCTGTTAACCGTTAACTGTAAATTTTTTAACTTAGTTAATTTTGCTTAAAAAATTTTTGTGTTTTTTGAGGGGTAGTGCTTGCTTTTTTTGGGTATTGACGGTATTATTAGATAATATTAATATGACTATTTATAAAATAAATAAACAATGCTACCATCATTTAATCATATCATATAAAAGTCAAATAATCAATCCCGCAACCTGAAAATTTTTGGTCAATTTCTTGCGTGTGGGGCTAATTTTTTTCTCGCCCTGGAATCACCAAAACAACCGATAAAAACAGCTTGCATACCTAGTGAGGGCGAGTTTCCGCTCGATCTGGCTGAGTATTGTGGTTCGGAACACTCGCCTTAGAGCCTAGTTTTTGGAAATAAAGACCGCCGATGGTGGCTAAGAATATTGTGTAAGCCACTGCTTGGACGAGATAAAGTCGATCTCTGTATCCAAACAGTGCTTTGAGAAGCACTCCTGGAAATTGCCGATCGGGCAAAATTTCCGCTGCATTCCACACCATAGGCCCTAAAATACAAGAGTGGAGTGGTGCGAGGCGATCGTAATAAAAACAAATCGCTGCATACTGGCTATTCATCTGCGACAACATCCCAGCGGCTTGGTCAAAATGCTTGAGTGCAGATACTGCCAAACCTGCCACGATTAACAGCAACAAAATCCCCATAAACTTGAAAAACAGGCGGATATCAATTTTTACGCCCCACTTGAACAGTAGCGCGCCAATGATTGCCGCCCCAGTCAAACCGCCCAAAGCACCTAAAGCAGGAGTTAAACCTTGTTGAAATTGAGCGCTGACAAATATAACTGTTTCAAAACCTTCGCGCAGTACGGCAATAAAAATTAAGCCAAATACGCCCCAGCCGGCATTGCTATTTTCTGTCAAAGCTGCTGTAACTGCTCCTTCAACTTCAGCTTTGAGAAAGCGCGCTTGCTGAGTCATCCAAATTAGCATCCAGCTTAGCATTGCGATCGCCACAATTCCCAACACGCCCTCTAATAGCTGTTTAATGACTGGTGCGTAAGGCTGCTCAGATGTTGAGAGTGCTGCGAGCAATCCATTGAATAGAACACCCACAAAACCGCTAGCAGCAATGCCGGCTGCGACACCTGCATACACCCAAGAATTGAGGTGACTTTGCTCGGCTTTTTTGAGGCAAGCTAGTACAATTCCGACGACTAAGGCGGCTTCTACACCTTCGCGCAGGGTAATTACAAAAGTCGGTATGGCTTCACTAAAATTCATTTTTTATAATCATGGGGCATGGGCATGGGGCATTGGTCATTGGTCATTGGAAATAACCAATAACCAATAACCAATAACAATTAACTAATGATTAAATCAACTATAATCCCGCAGCATTTTTTTCAGTTCTACTTGGTGCAATTCTTCTTGTCCAATTAGATTGCGGGCATATTCTTCCAAATACACGCTGGAGTCAGTCACAATTTCAAGTAAAGATTTATACTTTTTGAGCGCTTTTTTCTCGTGATTTAAACTTTCTTCCAATAAGTCTTTCACCGAGTGTTTGTAGGTTTCTTCGATGGGAGCAATTTTCTGACTGGGATGCCCCTCTAAACCGGTGAGAATTTCTCCTGCTTGTTGGGCGTGGAGTAGGGATTCCGTTGCTTGTGCTTTAAAAAACTGCACGATGGGAATCCGGTTTGGCCCTGTCACCATTAGTGAATAGTGAGTGTAGCGCACGACACCTGCTAGTTCCCATTCCATGATGGTGCATAGCAGTTCCTGAGTTTTTTTTTCGTCAAGTTCTTTCATTTGTTGTTTTAGATGGAGAATGCCTGAGAGGGCGCTGTTTATAATAGCACATTTAAGTTAAAAATGAAAAGTAAGCTGCTGATGGCGCACCTTACTGGAGAGATGTTGTATGTGAGTTACGGGTTAACTTCTAAGGTTCTCGTAGGAGCAAACACTAAAGTAAACTTAGCGACTGGTGGTGCACTGTTACTGCTGCTAGTTTCGGAAGATTTCAGCAGATTTGGCAAAGGAGTTTCTTTGGTGTAATCCTTGGCTGGTTGATTGAGGGGCTCGAAATTGCCGATCGCCCCATCTTGACTTGTACTGACTCGATACACTAGATTTTGACTGAACCTAGGGCTAGTGTGCCAACTTCGATCGATGCCTCGTAGACTTTGAGAGCTAACTCATCTAGTTTTACGCGATCGGTAATTTCTGCTGTCTGATTTGTTCCATCCACCGCCTGAACTTCCTGCTAGCCTGCTGATACAGGTACAGATTGGACAGTCTTATCTGTACGGCTACTCGCCATAGCCGTTTCAGTAAAGGCTAAAGTACGCATTTGTGGCAAGATTTTACCGGCTCCCCGCAGCAAAGGAAAAGCCAAATGTCCCGTATAAACCATTACCAGTAATGCGGACATTGCACCCATGCCGTGAATGGTTCCGATCCACCGCTGCCAAGGGATCGGATGCAATAAGTTAACTAAAGGTAAAAACAGAAATAAACCAGCAGATAAAAAGCTCAGCCCGTAGATAGAAACTTGAGCAATATCTAATTGTCTGGGAGATTCAGAGGGAACTAAATCGGTAGTTGAGTCTTGGGTTGAGCGCAGCACCACTGGCAAACCTCCTGTAGGTTGTGCGGAAAATTACTTGAGAATAAGCGCATTAGTATTTTGAGTTTCTTGATAATGCAGCTAGTGCGGGCAAAGTCGATCGCACATTGTCGCAAGTGACAACCGCAAACATACTGCTAACTATATTGACTTGCAATAACTCGGAGTTTTGAGTCTCGATAACACGCAATACTTTGGATTTGACTAGCTATCGGGCAATTTCACTGCTGCTGTAGTCAAAAAATTAATGCAATAAGTTTTCAAGAACCCCCTTTAATGCCAATAAGGGATTTTCAGTTAATTCTTTATATTTATTTAAAATTTTTGTTTGAGTTTGACGGTGAATACATTTTGCAGTTGAGTCTGTAAAGAAATATTGATAATTCTTATCAAAAAGCTTCTAGGTGCGGGTTGTGGGTAAAATATCCGAATAATTCTTCAGGATGATTTAATGTAAAATTTCTCATCCTCAAAATTCTGCCGATGAGGCGCTAATCTATATCCCATAAGCGATCGCCCGCCCCCAATCCCCCGATCGCTCGATCGCCGAAATACCCCCACAGGGGATGGTAAATTTTTGTAAAAAATAGTTGACTAAAGGGCTGGAACTTCTCTCGTTTGGGATACATTAATGCACATACCTGATGGTTTTCTTTCACCGCCAGTAGCCGTTGCCACCGGCATAGCAAGTGCAGCAGTAATTGCAGTTGCCCTGAATCGAACCCGCGCGAGTCTTGGACTCCGACAAGCCCCAATCATGGGCTTAACCACAGCTTTCGTGTTTGCAGCCCAGATGATCAACTTTCCCGTAGCCGGCGGCACCAGCGGGCACTTGTTGGGAGGAGCGCTGGCATCCGTCGTTTTGGGGAACCCTTGGGCGGCAACTTTGGCAATGAGCACGGTTTTTATAATTCAGAGCGTCTTGTTTGCCGACGGGGGCATCACCGCCCTGGGAGCCAATATTTTTAACATGGGGCTAGTTGGCATTTGGGTGGGCTGGTGGCTGTTGCAGCCATTGCAGCAACTCTTGGGAGGTTCCAGAAATCGTTTGCCCCTAGCCGCGGGCATCGCCGCTGGCCTCAGCGTCGTGGCTGCTTCGATTAGTGTGGCGATCCAATTGGCAATTTCTGGTACAGTAGGGCTCAATATCGCATTGCCAGCAATGGTAGGCGTACATATTTTAATTGGGATTGGCGAAGGGGTAATTACAGGCAGCGTGTTAACTTATCTCGTCAAAGTGCGGCCGGATTTACTGCCGGGACAACAGCCACAATTGCAGAAATGGGTAGTGCCAGTAATCGGAGTTTTATTAATTTCCGGGGTGCTTTCACTGTTCGCATCAAGTTGGCCTGACGGGTTAGAAGCGGTAGCCGAAAAATACGGCTTTAAAGATAAAGAAGCTGTGGCGATCGAAAATCCCACTCCTTTAGCAGATTACACAGTTAAAGGATTAGAAGAACAGCCTATTGGTACTAGCATTGCTGGACTTTTAGGGTCTGCCTTCAGCTTCGGCGCGGCTTTTGGAATTGCTCAGTTGGTGGTAAAACCTAAAGATGTCTAAACTCTCCATACCTTTTCGATTGCGAGTGTCTCTCACAATTGTGATTGGCATGGGTTTTCTGAAGACAGGCGCTTGGCTGTGGCTGGGAATTTATGGGGCGATCGCACTTTTTTGGTCGTTTTGGCTCAGGGCTCCGGTGCGAACCCTAGCGCAACTGTTGGGAGCAGAATTGATTTTTCTCTCCTTATTAGTGCTGCCCCAAGGTTGGGAACGTGCCAGTTTTTTGTTGCTGCGTTCCCTAATTTGCCTGCTAATTATGAACAGCTTCCTGCTAACTTTGCCACCCCACAGTTTCGGAATCGCCCTCAAAGGATTACCCCTACCAGCAGGTTTGCAAGAGATTGTACTTTTAACAGGACAATACTTAGAAATCCTGCTGTCCGAAGTCAACCGCATGAAAATATCAGCCCAACTCCGGGGCTTGTCCGGTACCGGAGGATGGCTGCGCTACGCCAGTGCTTCCATGATCGGAGCGCTTTATTTGCGAAGTCTCGATCGGGCAGAAAGAGTACACGCAGCCATGCTAATTCGCGGGTATCAAGGAGCTTTACCTGCCGACTCAAAATCAACACCAAAAGAGCGACTCTGGCTGACAGTAGCAATTTTAATGGCAGCCGGATTAACAACAGCTTCTTACGGTAATTGGGAATGGGTAATTGGGAATGGGTAATTAACTGGTTCCCAAGCTCTGCCGGGGAACCGATGTCCAGAGGCTCTGCCTCGCTTCTTGCGGAGGAAAATTGGAGGCAGAGCCTCCCGATCTGCGTTCCCAGGCAGAGCCTGTGAACGAGTAGAATTGGTAATTGATTAATTCATTCCTCTACCTTTTGCCTTCTCCCTTCCCCTCTCTGCGCCCTCTGCGCTCTCTGCGGTTAAACACTCTTAATCCTAAAATAGAGGAAAATAAAACTTGAGTAGACTAAAATCCGTGCCAACAATCGAAGTAGAAAACTTAGTATTTGGCTATCCAGATCAAAAGCCAGTATTGCGGGGAATTTCTTTTAGTTTGCAACCGGGAGAAAGAGTTGCTCTACTCGGCCTGACAGGTGCTGGTAAAAGCACTTTGCTCGAAAACTTGATCGGATTAAAAATGCCTCAAGCGGGCGAGATTAGAGTGCAGGGAAAAAAGTTGGAAGAGGCGACTTTATCGCAGGCGCGCAGGCAGATTGGATTTTGCTTTCAAGATGCTAACGATCAGCTATTTATGCCCACTATTTTAGAGGATGTCATGTTCGGGCCGCGCAATTACGGAGTGCCGCCGGGACTTGCGCGCGATCGAGCTTTATCACTATTAGACGAATTTGGTTTAGTAGAATTTGCCAACCGTTCGGCCCACGAACTTTCAGGAGGCCAAAGAAGATTAGCAGCCTTGGCAGCAATTTTAGCACTAGAGCCGGCAATTTTGATCTTAGACGAGCCGACCAACGGACTAGATCCCTCGTGGCGGCGTCACTTGGCTAAGGTTTTGTCCCAATTGCCGATCGAGGTAATTTTGATCGCTTCTCATAATTTGAATTGGATCGGGAAAACGACTCAAAGGGCGTTAGTTTTGGCGGATGGTGAGATTAAAATTGACAGAAAAACCCAAGATTTGCTGGCAGATACATCCACTCTCGAATATTACAATTTGCCCCCAGATTGGTAATTAGCCATTGGTCATTAGTCATTACATAAAGCAGTGATAACTAACCACAAGCTATGGTAACGATTGGGTCGCAATTACAGGCAATATATATCTGTAATTAAAGCTCGAATTGGCGGACGGCTTCATTGTAGAGATGAATAGCTAAATCGCAAATAATTTGTTCATTTTGAAAATCACTTCCTAACTTCTGTTTCGCCGTTTGAACACACATTTTCATCAACTCAGAAGAACTTTCGATGTGAAGTGCGATCGCCATTTGCTTTTGTTCAAAAATTCCCTCCCTCTCCGCCAGCATTTCTACCGATTGATAATGTGCAGATGATCCTAAATTTTCAGGTGTTTTTTGTTGCTTTTTCCTTTGCAATTCCTCGGAAAAACCTGAAGAAATTATACCCGCAGGCAAAGCAAAAATTCCGATGCCCAAAAATGCTAATATTGAGCCTAAAAATCTGCCGATAGGAGTGATCGGATAAATATCGCCGTAACCGACCGTAGTTAGAGTCACTACTCCCCACCACATTGCATCGGGGATGCTGCCAAAAGATTTAGGCTGGGCTGATGATTCCACAAAATACATGAGACTAGATGCAAAAATTAATAAGATAAAAACGGCAAAAGCGGTAGCTAGTAATTCCTCTTTTTTAGCGTATAATACAGATCCCAAAGTTCGCACTGACTCAGAATAGCGGCTAATTTTTATCAAGCGTAATAAGCGCAAAATGCTAATTATATAAACAAAGCTTAAATTTGGAAATAACAACAACAAGTAAAAGGGTAAAATAGAAAAAAAGTCGATCATGCTCAGCGGTGTGAGAGCGTATTTAAGTCTTCCCAAAATCGGGTGGCTGTATTTGCGATCGACGGTACACACCCACATCCTCAAAACATATTCTAGTGTAAAGACCAAAGAGGAAATAATTTCGATATATTCAAAAAGTTGTTTGTATCCTAGGGAAAAGCTTGGGGAAGTGGAAGCAATAAAAGCTGTAAGGTTTAAAACTATTAAGGAAGGAATAATCAGATCATCTGCTAAGCTGTAGAAATTAGTGCTGTCTGAGACTTCTAAAATTTCATAGAGGAGTGTTTTGAGTTGTTTTCGCATCGGGTTCTCTCGTCGGTGATGGCAGATTAATGATTACTGGTTAGTCTAGCTTAATAAATTTAATAAAAAAGTAAGGTTTGGAGCTAAGCTGGGAAGAACTGCCAACTATTACTGGATTAGCAGGCAAAATCATGAAGGTAGCCGTATTTAATACCAAATCCTACGATCGCACTTTTCTGGAAGCAGCCAATGTCGGCGGTCAACACGAGTTGGTTTTTTTTGAACCGCATCTGACCGTGGAAACCAGCGTTTTGGCTGCTGGATTTCCGGCTGTTTGCGCGTTCGTGAACGACTGCTTGGACGCGAAAACGCTGCTTAGCATTGCCGAAAAAGGCGTCCGCTTGCTGGCCCTGAGATCCGCCGGATTCAATCACGTCGATTTAGCAGCAGCGAGGGATTTAGATCTAACTCTGCTGCGAGTTCCTGCTTATTCTCCCTACGCAGTCGCCGAACACGCAGTCGCTCTGATTTTGTCCCTCAACCGCAAAATCCATCGGGCCTACAACCGCGTCCGCGAAGGCAATTTCGCCTTAGATGGCTTGTTGGGTTTTGACCTCCACGGCAAAACGGTGGGAATCGTCGGAACAGGCAGAATTGGCGCAATTACTGCCCAAATTCTGCACGGATTCGGGTGTCGCCTGCTGGCATACGATGTTTACCAAAACCCAGATTGCCTCGCCCTAGGCATGGAATACGTCGCACTCCCGGAACTATTCGCCGCTTCTGATATTGTCAGCCTCCACTGTCCGCTGATACCGGAAACTTACCATTTAATCGGTGCAGAGGCGATCGAGCAAATGAAACCGGGAATGATGCTGATCAATACCAGCCGCGGTCAGTTGATTGACACTAAAGCTGTCACCAAAGCACTCAAGTCTGGTATAATTGGCTACCTCGGTTTAGATGTTTACGAACAAGAGACGGATCTGTTTTTTGAGGATTTGTCAAATCACGTCATTCAAGACGATGTTTTTCAACGTTTGCTGACTTTCCCCAACGTCCTGATTACCGGACATCAAGCTTTCTTCACCGAGGAAGCTTTGAAAAATATCGCCGAAACCACGATCGGCAACATCACCGACTTTGAACAAGGACGCCCTTGCCCGAATCAAATCGACCTCGCTCAAGTGAAAAAATGAGTCAAAAGAGCGATTTGGCAACGAAGGCAATTGTTTAAAATCAAGTCATATCGTTATTTTTGCTTGCAATTTGTGAAACTCTGCCTTAGTCTCATCAATTAGTCCCTGCAGCGCGGATGCTGTGCTAATTGCCGGAGAATTATACTGGCAGCAATTCACAGCCTGCAATTTTACCTGACAACGGAGGAAGTATTCAATGACACAAGCTAACTTTTCGGACGAGACACAAACAATCACTGAAGTCGTGACAGTAGATCTGGTGGAGGACAAACCGGGGGTCATGACTACAGTGACAACCACAGAAACAACGGCCAGCCAGTTCCAAGATATTAAAGACCAAGTTATTACAATTTTGTCGGAACTTCCAGCCTATCTCTCTAATTTTTTTGCTGACTACCAAAAGCCCCTCATAACTGTTGGTTTAATTCTGGCAGGCGGTATTAGTATTAAGGTAATGCTGGGAGTTTTAGGTGCTCTTAATGATGTCCCTTTGGTAGCTCCAGTTTTTGAGTTGATTGGCATGGGATATACGGGTTGGTTTGTTTACCGCTATCTGCTCAAGGCTTCCGATCGCCAAGAGTTGTTAACGGAAATTGATTCTTTAAAAGAACAAGTTGTAGGTAAAGATTCTTAGAGGAAGTCATTAGTCATTAGTCATTGGGCATTAGTCATTAGTCATTAGTCATGAGTCCTTGGTCATTAGTTAGTGGTTATTTGTTATTTGTAAGGCTATAGCCATAACCGATAACAACTAACCAGCAACCCATGCCCAATGCCCAATGCCCAATGCCCAATGCCCAATGCCCAATGCCCAATGCCCAATGCCAATGCCCAATGCCCAATCTTAATTTGGATGGCAAACTTGTTGCAAAGTGGCGGTAAAGTCGGGGTAGGAAATGGCAGCGGCTTCGGCCCGGTGAATGTTAGTAATACCTGTGGCGTTGAGGGCTGCGATCGCCAAACTCATGGCGATTCTGTGGTCGGTGTAGCTGTCAACATCCGCGCCGGTCAAAGGAGTTCCCCCGGTAATTTCTAAACCGTCGGGTAACTCGGAAATTTGGGCTCCCATGCGGTTGAGTTCTGCTGCAGTCACGGCCAGTCGATCGCTCTCTTTGACTCGCAACTCGGCCGCATCTCGAATTATTGTAGTACCCGACGCAAAGATCGCCGCTACTGCCAAAATCGGGATTTCGTCAATCAGTCGGGGAATTAAGTCGCCCGCAATGGTGCATCCCCGCAATTGGCCGGAACTGCGAACCAAAATATCCGCTACCGGTTCCCCAGCCGCCTCTCGCTGATTTTGCAGTTCAATATCGGCGCCCATCATTTCCAAAGCTTCCAAAATGCCTGTACGAGTTGGGTTGACGCCGACATTTTCGACTACGAGCTCCGAACCCGGGACGATCGCCCCAGCAACTAGCCAAAATGCCGCCGAACTAATATCCCCCGGTACAATCACATTCTGCCCTTGCAGTTGTGTCGGCCCAGTGACTGTCACGCTGCAAGTTTCTGGATCGACGCTCAATTGGGCTCCAAACGCTCGCAGCATCCGCTCGCTGTGATCCCGCGACAGAGCGGGTTCTGTGACTGTAGTTTCTCCGCTGGCCATCAAACCGGCGAGCAAAATGCAAGATTTAACTTGAGCCGAGGCGATCGGAGAATGGTAGTGAATCGGTTTTAACTGCTGTCCGAGTATCCCTAAAGGAGCTAAAGAATTGCTTTTTCGGCCCCAAATTTGCGCTCCCATTTGTTGCAGCGGTTTAATGACGCGCGACATGGGGCGCGATCGCAAAGAACTGTCACCCGTTACCGCAAAAAAACGCCCCGGATGAGAGGCTAAAATTCCCAACATCAGCCGCATCGTCGTGCCGGAATTACCCGCATCCAAGACTTCCACAGGCTCCTCTAACTCGCCAATTCCGACGCCCCGGACTGTCACCCGTTCCGCGTTGAGTTCAGAAACTTTGGCTCCCAAGAGCGAGAAACATTTAGCAGTGCTGCGGGGGTCTTCTCCTAGGAGTAGTCCCTCAATAGTAGTTTCACCTTGGGCGATCGCACCCAACATCAAAGCTCGGTGAGAAATCGACTTATCGCCGGGAACTCGAATCCTCCCCACCAGCGACAAGCCCGATGCCGGTTTTTGAATGCTTAAAGTTTGGCTTTTGTCAAGAAGCCTAGTAGTTATAATGTCAGCTTGCATTGAGATAAACTAGGATTAGATGGCGTTAGCTATCCTACCTTTTTCTCAGTCCTAAGTTAGTCGTCTTTTGTACGGCCTGCGGGTTTTTTCCCAATGTGTCCGGTTAACTTAAAGCCTGATTAAACTCGCCCGGAGACTCCGCTGTCAGTTCTCGATGACACGGGAGTGCGGACGCAACGGCACGGATTTCACATTAATTTCACAAATATTATCCGTGTATCTGCTTAGATTTCATCTCCTGCTCTCAGTTATCGACCCGATGATTGAAGTTTGACTGAACAATTTTAGATTTTCGATTGCGAGTTTTAGATTTTTCATTTTGTTAAGCAAAAGCTCCGGAATTTGGAACCCAGCCCATCTAAAATCTAAAGTCTCAAATCTCAAATCTCAAACCGCCCGATCCACCACAACTCCTAAACTTTTATTTATGCTGACCCATCACCGCAAGCCTGTAAGTTTATCGCTGGTATCCACAGATTTACCTTTGTGGTCAGTCGTTGAAACCGCTGCTACGGTTTATCAAAAAGACCGAGAGCGCTTTCACTTGTTGTTGCACGAACCAGCAATAATCGATCGCGAATTTTCCGAGGGTTCCAACGAATCTGCCGAGCAAGTTACAATCTTACCCCCAACTACAAAACCCCGGTTGCTCTGGCTAGAAGTTTCGCCCTATCGAGTCATTATGACGATGCAAGGAAACGGCAAATACAGTTACCGCCACTGCTGGGAACGAGGAATGTACGGCCTGAGCCGTTATTGGCTTCAGGGTGAATCGCTGGCGACTCCCGAACAGTTGCGACTCCGCAACTTCACTCGCAACTTGACGCTGACAGGAAAGCCGGAACCGGATCACTTGCAGTTAGAATACGAGTTGTGGTCAGAGAAAGTGCAACTCGGTCGCTATATTTTGAATCTAGAAATTCATCACTAAATTGGGTAATTGCAAAGGGGTAGATAGTAGGTGAAGGCGACGCATTCCTCAAATTCATTCACCCGCTGTGCGTTGTTGGGGTTTGCGTGGCCATCTCAAAATTCAAAACTCTTAGCCTTTAGCGATCGCCCTTACAATAATTAATCAGTTTGCTAGTCAAAGCGTCTTGATTTGCGGCTGCTTGATTCGCCTGCTGTCCGGCTCTAATAATATCTGCTTGAGCTGTTTGGATTTGCTCTCGACCTTCTATACTTGTAGAAGCGAGATTTGCAGCCTGAAGACTTTTGCTTATGTCGCCGAGTGCTTGACTAATTTCCTGGAAGGATTTAACCGATGGCTCCCGAATTTCTTTGAGGGTTGGATCTGTTATTCGCAGATCCTCAAGTTCATTCGCTATCCGGTTCAAATTTTTAGCTAAGTTGTCGGTCGTTGCAGGATCGTTGCTGTCTTTATCAACATCAATGAGAGCGTTGCCTTTGTTGACAAATTCAGTAAATTTAGTACACTGGACAGTTCGACTCTCGCTGCAACTAATCGTCAGCGTACAGCAAGCAACAACTATCAGCAGGATGGCAATCTGTTTGCGAAAAAAGTACATGAACCCTCGGTTGCAAAAAAAGTAGATTCTGGGATTTTATAGTAGAGTGCGTCACTCGATTTTCGATTTTCGATTTTCGATTTTCGATTTACTTGCGACATTGAATCAAAGGAGCTGGAACTTTGGTCTAAAATTAGGGATTGTCCACAAGGCGAGTGTACGCGGCACAGTATCCGTTTTTGGGTGTGTCAGCGGGCAGCTCGATATATCGACTGTCGAAAAACTTTCGCGGCCTTGAGACACGCTCTACTAAGCTAAACTACGTACCTGTTTAGGAACTATGGTCAAAAACAGCAATAACCTAAAGAAGGGAAGCATTTGGGGATATCTTACCCTGCTTTTGCCTATTTCCTTGACGGCGGTTGCCAGTTTCGAGTCGGGAAGGATGTTTTGGGCGATCGCCACCACAGCGGGCATTGCTTGGGCTTACAAGCTCTACCACCAGCAGCAAAAACACAAACTCGCTCATTTAGACTCGGTTTTCTACAAGTTGATCAAGGAAAATCAAGGGCGAGTTACGGCTTTGGATTTGGCGATGAATGCGAAACTCCCCGGAGAAAAGGTTCAAGAGTATCTCGACGAACGAGCCTCTGAGTTTGCCGCAGATTTTGAGGTGACGGAACAAGGCGGAATTTTGTATTATTTTCAAATAGCTCCAACTGTCAATCAAAGCGAAACAGCTAATGTGGCAATAGCTGTTCAAGAGCCTCCCACAAATCGGGAAAAAACACAAGAGAAAAAACCAAATTTATTCCCCATTGCTCAAACCAAGACTCCTCAAAAGCCCAAAATCTCTTTTACCCAGACGGAACTCTCTCGCAGGTTCAAAGTTCACGCAAGTACGATCGGCAAGTGGAAACTTAAGCCGGAGTTTGCTCAGTGGAGTCGCGAAAAAGACCCGGAGGATCTCGCCTGGGAATATTCTACAGAAAACAAGCGATTTTATCCCAAAGATTGAGGTATTGACTAATTGACTGGTTTGGGTTATCTTCAGTTAAAGTAGAACTTTTTTTGAAATTAAAGGCAAAGCAAATGCAGCAGCACCAGAACCGAGAACAGCTCCCGCTCGATCGGATATTTCTGGGAAATTGTCTGGAACTTCTGAGCAGCTTGCCAGATGAATGCGTTGATTTAGTAGTATCCTCTCCTCCCTACAATTTGGGCAAGGAATACGAAACCAAGCAAGCTCTCAATATTTATTTAGAAGAACAGAGAATTGTGCTGCAAGAGTGCAGCCGAATTCTCAAAAAATCAGGTTCGCTGTTCTGGCAAGTCGGTGCTTTCTCCGATCGGGGTATGCTAATTCCGCTGGATATTCGCTTCTTCCCAATTCTAGAATCCTGCGGGTTAATTCCTCGGAATCGAATTATCTGGGGGAGACAGCACGGTTTGCACGGCAGAAAGAAATTCTCATGCCGCCACGAGACAATTCTTTGGTTTACTAAATCCGATGAATATATATTTAACTTAGACGATATTAGAGTCCCGCAAAAGTATCAAAATAAAAAACATTACCGGGGATCTCGCAAAGGCGAACTTTCATGCAATCCTGACGGCAAAAACCCAGGCGACATTTGGATGTTCCGCAACGTCAAACACAACCACGAAGAACAAACTATACATCCCTGTCAATTTCCCGAAGACTTAATAGCTAGAATTGTCTTGACTACAACCGTGAAAGGTAATGTTGTTCTCGATCCTTATATGGGTTCGGGTACGGCGGCCGTTGTAGCTAAAAACTGCGATCGGCATTTTATCGGTGCAGAATTGGATCTAAAATATTATCAAGTTGCGCTGCGTCGTTTAAGCGGGGAACCGGACGAGCGCGGCTATTTCCCCAACTTAAAAACTCTGCGGGACTATGTAGAAAAAACCGGACAGGCAATAGAATCATTTCGGTTTGACGTACAAGTAGGTAAAAAACCAACAGAACGCAGCAAAGCAAAAATATATCCCGAAGAGTATCACTTAGAAGAAATGGAGAAACGCTTGCTCTATGAGGAAGCTGCTTTTGCTGCGGATATTCGGGGAAAAGCTCCACCAGTAGACCTCAAGCTAAATGGCAACGGTAAGAAAACGCTGAATTCTACTAAAATTGGAGAGCAATTAGAACTTGAGTTGTGGAGCTAGTATATCATTTTTCAAATAATCCGAATAGAACTGCGACTGCGGGGCGATCGTCCTGAAATTATTTGACATTCACGCTCTTCCTGAGTTACTATTGTCCTTGATGTTTGAGCGCTGTAAACAGTCAATTTTGCAGGTACTGTTGTATTCCTTTGCGTGAATAAACCAACTATTCTGAGCGGTACATTAAATAGATAGGCCGATAATACTGTTAACTGGTTCACAGCTTGCTCGTAGTAAAGGCTGCTATTAGCCGCAGGAAACATTTGTGATTTTGTAACTATAATAACAACCCTAACGGGCTGTCCTGTGAGAGGCGTGTTAGTGTTGAAAAACAATTGGGATCGCACGGTATTGTTTAATAGAAATGAATAGTGAGAAAACTGAACTTCTACAATCGCACCAGAAGAGCCAAAGTCAACATCTGTTCCCAAAAATCGATAGATCGGCGGAATCGGGATTCTCGCTTGCCATCCAAGTTTGAGCAACTCAGTTTTGATGTATTCATTTGTTGCTACAGGATCGAAAACTGCATTGCCCAGAAATCCAGCTTGAGCTGAAGCTTTTATGTGCAGTGGCATAGCAGCAAGTACGCTGCTGATTTGGTTCCATTCCGCGCTACAGTAGTTACTGATGACAGTGTTTGCTTCATTGAAATCCGTAAATTCAATTAAAATAGCAGAGCCTCCTTTTTCCTATGTCCAAAACAACCTTGCGAGTAGTCGCCCGCCTCGTCGCGTTTCCCGACAAAGTAGCAGAACTTAAATCTCTGCTGCTGAGCATTATAGAACCAACTCGTAAAGAAAAAGGCTGCATCAAATACGAACTCCTGCAAAATCAAGCCGATCCCACAGATTTTACCTATGTTGAAGAGTGGGAAAGTGCAGATTTGCTCGAACTACATCTCGGTTCAACTCACATTCAAGACGCCGTGCAGAAATTAGACGGTTTGGCCGTTGGGCCTCCAGATATCCGCCGCTATGAATTGCTAGCTTAATCGGGTTTTTATAGCAATTGGATTAATGTGTGTGAAATAGCTTCGACCCCGCTAGCCCCCCTTACTAAGGGGGGGGACAAGAGTTCAGTTGAAATGGAAGCGCAGCTAAAAAAATTATGACAGTAGCAACAATAAAACAGTTATTTATTTATCCAATTAAAGGGCTGACACCGCAAGAAATGTCGGAGTTTGCTTTAATAGCAGGACATGGAATTAAGGGCGATCGAGCTTTTGCCTTAATGTTTGCAGATAATCTTGAAGCTGCAAACATTAAGGCAGACAAGGTGCCTTGGATGAGCAAAAAAAATTTTGCAGTCCAAAACGATTGGCCTTTGTTAGCAGCTTTAGAATGTCATTATCAACCGGAAACGGCCGTTTTAACAGTTAAGCGTGAAGGAGTTGCAGTGTTATCCGCAGAAACAAACACAGCAGCGGGGCGCGATCGCATCGGCAGTTTTTTCACCGAATATTTGGCGGCAATTGAACCCACCAAAGAAGCGAGACACCCGCAGCTTGCACCTTTGCAATTAGTCGGCGACACCAGCGGCGAAACTCGTTATCCCGATCGAGAACCCGTACACATTTCTTTACTCAGTCAAGCCACATTAGACCAACTAACAGAAATTGCTGTTCAAAACATTGACGTGGGCCGATTTCGCCCGAACATTGTGCTAGAAGGTATGGCAGCTTGGTCAGAATTTGAGTTGATCGGAAAACAGTTTCAATTAGGCACGGCGCTCATAGAAGTTACAGCACGAATCGGTCGCTGTGTCAATATAGAAGTGAATCCAGAAACGGGCGATCGGGATATTTCCCTACTCAGTTTACTGCAAAAGGAATTCGGTCACGCACAAACAGGAGTTTTAGCCAAAATTATCAACAGCGGCACAGTTAAAATCGGCGATGTTTTGACTGCTGTAAAATAGTAGGACTTACGGGCGGGCAAGATGCCCACCCCACAAGAAAACTCATTATTTGTGGAACAGGCATCTTGCCTGTTCATCATAATGGTGCAAGATGTGAGATGCACCCTACAAGTCAATAGTCTCTTAATCAAAAGCAACATTAAGATTGTGAATGCTGCCTAACTTCCTCTACGGATAAACCGAGTGCTTCTGCCACTTGCTGTGTATTCAATCCCATTGCCAACAACCGAGGGATGGCATCCCGCCGCGCTTGGGCTTCTGCACTCAAAGCCTGCTCTGCTAAGGAAGCTCGTTCTGTACCTGTCAGCAGCAAATTGCCCTCGCTGTCCCACCACCGCAGCCACAGCATTGTCTGGTTTTGATAACTGCCTTCCCACAGTCCTAATTCTACGCCCATTGGCGCGATCGGATAATGAGCGCGATCGTTCGGAAGCAACTGCTGGTAAAACCCGTTGTTCAGATTGTAAACCTCCAGCCTGCCACTATTGATTTCATAGATGCCATAATACGGAATCCGCATGATCCGTTCATATACCCAAAACTTCCCAGGCCTTTGCGCCGCTCCAACTTCCGAGTACGATAGTGGGGTTGTGTCCCGCTCTTCTGAACCATCTCCCGATGCGAACTCCAAAGCAATCATCGGAGCCATGAATTCCCGCCACAGCACGTAAGAGCGACGAATCTGATTTCCTAGTGTTGGTGGCACGTTCGGCACGTAGAACCAATCAGGAGCTTCTGCTCCCTTTTCAAGCGGGTCTGTTTCTCGCCAGTAGATGCCACAGTCTTGCCCTATAGCATATTGCCCATCGGGATGAAGCCCTTGCAATACCGACCCGATAGAATCAGTCAAAATAATGCTCTGGGGATGCTCCTGAAAATTCTTCACAAAAGTGCCGTCTTCCTCTGGCAGTTGAGTGTGGTCGGGGAAAGGAGAGGGAAGGACAATCTTTTCGGTTGCCGGGGTCATGCTACCTCTCAAGTATTGCAGCTTACATGAATATCTTAACTCATCCTGCTTCCGGCACTCTCACCTTATTACCAATCAAGTTCAGAAAACTCGTGCCAAAATGTTGAATCTCCAAAAAATTAGCATAAGCAGGAGTTGACTTGTAAACTCTAAAAGTCCGCATAATTCCTAAAGTCGCCGCACTTTCCAGCGGGCCGATAAAGCTAGTATCCCTATCCAAAAAATGAGACTGCTTAGCCCAGTGTGCCATCTGTTCCGCATTCAAAAAATAGCACCCGGAATGAGGATTCAACGCCCGCTCAAAAGCGATTTTTTGTTCCATGATTTTTCCCGTTAACTGCCGCTGCTCCTCTACATTTTGAAACTGAGAAGTCGCTGAGTCTGCTAAATCACCATCAACATATGCTTTAAAAACCGCGCCTTTAGGCGCTATTTCATAGCGATTAGGTTGCAGCAAATTCCCATTTCCTCCGTGATGCGTAAACCACTTTAATTTACTAAAAAACCACGGATCATGCAGAACTAAATCATCTTCCAAATAACAAAAATAATCGTATTTGTTAAGACACGCTCGCAAAACTGCTTGACACTCAAACCCCAACAGCAGCGGTTCGCATTTGGTAGCGTGGTGCATAAAACATCTGGGCTGCACTGGCAGTTGAGGCAACAGATGATAACCTTGAGTAGTGCAAACAACAATGTCAATTTCGTGCTGTTGAGATTGATTTGCTGGGATAGTTGCACATTCGCTAATGTCAATCATGGACTGAGATTTGCCGTACAAAGCTTGCAGCGATGTCACGCAAGCGGTTAAAGCATTTAGTCGTGGTTGCGGATCATTTCGCTGGGAAGCGTGTTTCCCGTCGCCGCTGGGATTGTAAAAGTGAGCAATAGTGAATAGAATTCGCATTGGTGTGGAGTAACAATTAGAAATTAAACAATAAAACAGAACGATCGCACAATAACCCTATAAATCTTACCGCACTTAGTCACCAAATAACTCCGGCAGGCGATCGCGCAACTCAGCATTTAAACGTGGCAACTCGTCCCGCATCTGTAAGTACCAATCTCGCCGCTGCCGGTAGTGCCCGCACAGCAAGCGGTTGTCCCGCACCCATTCGTAAGCATTCGCGGCTATTTTCCGGCGCCGAGAAGTGTCAGAAATCAGGGAATTTAGTTTTGTTTCAAACTCTTTTTCATATCTATAAATCAATCCGGTTTCACCTTCGACAATCGAATGTTCGTACACGGTGGGACTTGCCAGCACCGCTACTCCCCGCGCTGCACATTCAATAAATTTTAAGTCGGATTTCATTTCGTTAACCGGGTTGGAAACGAGCGGCAGCAAAGCTATATCGCAACTGTACATAATTTCTTGATACCGTTCGTAACTGCAAAATGGTTCAAATTCTTTTTGCTGTATTTTTAATGAGTCAAAAAATTTTCGGTCGTGGATTACTTTAACTCGAATCCGGTGCTTGTGTGCGAGTAAAACTCGATTGAGTGCTGCCATAATCGGCTGCCAATCTTTTTCGCGGTTGAGCGCACCAAAAAAAATTGTGACTGTATCTTCTGTCGGATAAATTCGCGGCGGAGGTAGATAAGCTAATTGATTGGGAAATACAGTAACATTAGGATTGTAAGACCGCAAAATTTTTGCTAGCGGTTCCGTAGAAGTTTGAACGCAGTGACAGCCGCGATAGCTGAGGTAATTATTGTCGGCGTATTCGCGGCGGCGAATGGGGTTGTCGTCAATTTCAGCTACTATTAAATAGCCTTGTTTAAGCAGTTCTTTGAGTTGGGGAATATAGCCTGGATATTGCATGATTGTCCGCTGCCAGATGAAGACTTTTTCTTCTCCCAGCAGCGGCGGAATTAATTCTGCTGTTTTCACGCCGGATACGGTGCGGACACCGGGAATTGTAGCGCTAAATTTGTCCGGTTCCAAAACTCGCACGCGATCGCACCCTGTAGGAGCCATAATGATAGTCTGAATCAGCAGTCTGCGCGCAGGTACGGTCGAGTTGGTCGATCGCACGATATAATATTCAGCACCGGTTTCCGTAGCAAAACTGCTCGATGTTAGCTCTAAAGCCTTTACCATAGGATGCAGTAATTCCTGAAAGTGGACAAAATTTTCGGTTTTGTGTCCCTTCCCTTGGAATTCGTAAACCTGCAATCCGGCTTGAGCAAATAGTGATTTAATACTTTCTAGGGTAAACCAGTGCTGCATCTTGTTGTCGGGATTTTCCCACTGTCCCCGCAACAGATTGACAATCCGCCGCCAGTATTGAACATTAGGGATTCTGGCGAGAATTTGCCCCTCTGGATTCAGCAAAGCACTGTACTGCTTGAGGACTTCCCAAGGGTTTTTGAGATAGGGTAGCAAGTCACCAAAAACCAAACAATCGACGGTTCCTGGGGCGATGTCGAGACTTTCGAGAGCAATTTCTTCAATATCGGCTACCGTCACCCAGTTTAGCCGATCGACTGCAATTTTAGCTTTTTCTCGATCGCATTCAATGCCAATATACTGACAATGGGGATTGATCAGCTTGTACTCTTGGCCCATCGCACCCGTACCGCAACCAATTTCAACAATGACTTTAGCATCCGGCGGGAGCAGCTTCAAGAGGTCGTGGTTGACGCGATCGATCACTTTCTCTAAAATTCCTGATTAGTTTATCGTAAAATAAAACAGAGCCACCCATGCCGACAGACAACCAGCCGAAGGTTAGCATTGCGATGCCAGTATACAATGGCGATCGGCACATTTGTCAAGCACCAAATTTTCTGTTGCCAACTCTTTCTCTTCCCTCTCTTCTCTTCCTCTGCGTTCTCTGCGCCCTCTGCGGTTCATTTAATCTTATTCACCGATCCTACAAGGATTGCTATATCTTAGCAAATATTGAGCAAGATTATAATTTATTATCAACCCATACCCTCATTTAGCGCGATTGAGGAACTCCATTAATTCTGCTTTCCCCCCAAAAATTAACACCACAATTTACTGAATACATTATAAACTATGAACCAAAATCTAGGAATGAACATCGCCGGCTACATTAACGGCGAATTTGGCATAGGAGAAGGTGTCCGAGCAAATATTAGGGCTGCAGAAGCCGCCGGGATTCCCTTCGCCCTAAACAATTTTACCCGCAGTCCTCACCGCAAGAAAGACACCACCTATCAAAATTTTAGCCAAGATAATCCCTATCCCGTAAACTTAATTCAAGTCAACGCCGATGAAGTTGCAACCTTTATCAAACATACAGGTTCCACCTATTTTGACAAAAAATACAACATCGGCTTTTGGGCTTGGGAACTTCCCGCATTTCCCCCAGAATGGCAGCCAGCATTTAATCACTTTCAGGAAATATGGACTTACAGCAACTATTGCGCCGAGGCAATTTCCGCAGTAGCGCCAATTCCCGTTATCAAAATCATGCCCAGTATTGCTCTCCCCGCACCTTCCCTGAACAGAGAAGCACTGAATTTACCGAAAAATAAATTTATTTTCTTGTTTGCCTTCGACTTTTCTAGCCGCATTGAGCGCAAAAATACTTTAGCGACAATTCAAGCATTTCAACAAGCTTTTGGCGAAGATGACAGCCTCTTGTTGGTTATCAAATCTTCTAATTCAAACAAATTCCCAGAGGCTCAAGCATCCTTAAACTCAGCCATAAAAAATAATTCCAATATCAAACATCTAGACGGGTATTTTTCCAAAAATAAACTTAATGGTTTGCTCTACAATTGCGACTGTTATGTATCCCTGCACCGCTGCGAAGGATTTGGCTTAACAATGGCTGAAGCCATGTTTTACGGCAAACCCGTAATTGCCACAGGCTATTCATCAAATACAGAATTTATGAATGTGGGCAATAGCTATTTAGTCAAGTATAAGTTAATCCCAATTGAGAAAGATTGCGGTCCTTACAAAAAAGGCAATGTTTGGGCCCAAGCGGATGTGGAACACGCTGCTGATTTAATGCGGTTCGTCTTTAACAATTACCGGGAAGCTCAACAAATAGGAGCGATAGCTGCTGAGGAAATTAAGACTTTACTCAACCCGCAAGTTACAGGGAATAAAATTAGAAAACGTCTCGAATATATTGCCGAGATTACCGATAAGTTTCAAAGCATACCTCTGCCAGGAACAGCAAAAGCGAAGTCTGCCAAACTTAGGGATAACTTGCCACCATCACAGCAACAAAGTCCATCAAAAGCAGAACTGGTAAACGGACAGCCGAAGGTTAGCATCTGCATTCCGACATACAACGGAGAAGCATTTATTGGGGAAGCAATTCAAAGTGCTTTGGCTCAAACATACCCTAACATAGAACTGATTATATCCGACGATGGCTCCACAGACCGCACAATTGCGATCGCCCAATCATTCCAATCACAAACCTCAGTCGATTTCCGGATCATACTGCACCGCAACTACGGCTTATCACAAAACTGGAATTTTTGCATCTCTCAAGCAAAAGGTCAATACATTAAATTTCTCTTTCAAGACGACTTGCTCGCACCAGAATGTATTGAAAAAATGGTCGCGCTCGCCCAACAAAATCCAGAAATAGGTATGGTTTTCTCCCCGCGCGGCATCACCATAGCTGAAAATGAATCTAACCCGATTTTGCGGAAAGCTTCCCAATCAATTAAAGATTTGCATAAAAGTTGGTCGAATTTAAAATCTATTCAGCCCGGAAAAGAATTACTGGCAGATACTAACTGCTTGAACAACCCCATAAACAAAATTGGCGAACCGAGTACCGTCTTAATTGCTGCGCGAGTTTTTGCAGAAATAGGATTATTTGATTCGGGATTATCTCAGTATGTAGACTTAGATATGTGGTGGCGAATCATGGGGAACTATCACATCGGATTTGTAGATGAAAAACTGTCCTCACTGCGGATTCATCCCGAACAACAAACTTGGAAAAACTTCGCGGCTGGGGAAAATCATAAAGATGTAGTCAGATTTTACAAAAAACTACTAAATAGTCCTGATTACAGTTTCTTGAATCAACAAATCAAACAGACAATTCGCCAAAAGTTGGCATTGAGAACCCAGCCGAGTTTATCTGAATTGTCAGCACTGCTTGAGCAATACAATAAATTGCCATCAAAACAGCCTATTCTCGCGCAACTGCGCCAATACCGCCAACAGCTAGCGGAATATTGGCTGAATTTGCCAGCGCAAAAATTAGAAACGGCTTACTCGCAAGACGCGGGAAAAGCTCATAAATTGCTACTAGATAGCACGCTCAAAAATGAAAGTTTAACCGAGTCAGAACAAAGTTTGATCCAGCAGTTATCCTCGAAACTTGCTGAAGGAGGGGAAATTGCCGAGAAGATGCAATATCTCCTCGCAGCGATGCTGTACCGCGACGCTTATCAGTTGCCACTTGAGTATAAAAATGCAGCGATTCCCCAGTGGTTTTTTGACGACTTTTTGAAATTTATATTTCAGTCTCCCGGTTATTTTAAACAAAACTGGGAAGTAGAAAGGTACTCTGAATATTTCCAGCAGTTAATCAAGTACGTCGCTGCTAATATCGCCAGTTTTCCCGATTCAGAAGTTTGGCGTTATTTGGCGGCTTGTATTGCGAAAAATGTTAGTTTCCAAGCTTTGTATTTGAGCGAGGCAAATCTGCTCAATATATTGATTCAGCGAGCTGATATTCTGGAATTTTATGTGAAAAATATCGGTTCTCAAATAGAATGGAATTTTCCTCAAATAGAACCTGAAATAAATAAAATTCGAGTTGGCTTTTTGCTTGATAAAATTAGTGATCAATCCGAGACTCGTGCTGCCATTTCGAGTTTTGAATATTTAGACAGAAGCAAATTTGAAATTATTGTGTACTATTTCCAGGTACAAGACGAGCGACTGGGGAAATATTGCGAAAATTGCGCCGACAAACTGGTGCAACTGTCAGAAGATTTGCCAAATCAAGTTCGAGAAATGCGATCGCACGATTTAGATATTCTGCTAATCTGCACCAATACTAGCGACACTTCTCAACCAAGCGCGCTGCTGTGCCTGCACCGACTAGCGCGGGTGCAAATAGCTACCGCTGCATCAACCCCCGCAACCACGGGCGCCCGAAATATCGATTATTTCATTGCCGGAGATTTGACATTGCCCCCAGGTGCAGCAGCAGAGTATCGCGAAAAATTAATTAGTTTAGAAGGTTCGGGAGTTTGTTTAAGCTATACTGTAGGATCAGCACCTGGCAGAGTTGAACCGACTCGCAGGAGTTGGGGAGCTACAGACGAATCTGTAGTGTTCATGTCCGGCGCTCCAGCTTTGACAATTATCCCAGAATTGAGAGAAACTTGGGCAAAAATTATTGCTGCCGTACCGAATTCTATTTTAGTTTTGTATCCCTTTAGTTCCCGCTCAGAAAACTATCCGACGGTGCCTTTTTACAACCAAATTCGATCGCTCTTTGCCGAATTTGGTATTGACAAAAAGCGCTTAGTTGTGATTAAAGCGCTGCCATCTCGCGCAGATTGCATAAAATGTCTGGAATTGGCTGATATATATTTAGACTCCTATCCATACAGCAGTGCCTGCTATGCGGCAGAACCGCTGTTGACAGGGTTGCCTGTAGTGGTAAGAAAAGGGCAAACAACTCGATCGCGACAATCAGCCGCCGTGCTCGAAGAACTGCTACTTCCGGAACTGGTAGCAAACAGCGAGAACTCTTATTTAGAGCTGAGCATAGCACTGGGAACGAACCCAGAACTGCGCCAGCACTACCGCGAGCGAATTCAGCAAAAAATGGCGGCAAACCCCAAATATCTCGACAGTCGCGCTTGCTCGACCCAACTCGGAACACTCTTGGAAAGACTATTCCGAGAGTGCAGGAAGAAGGAAGTTCAGCAACGAAGCAGTGTACGGGATTTAACGGATGGATGTTGAGGGAAGAAGGAAGAGGGCAGAAGTAAAGATTTTCCCACTCTCGCACTCTCGCATCCCGCTACCATTATGAGACCCGCGGGGAACCCCTCGCTAGGCAGAGCGTCAAGAAATAGACAGCAATAGCGCTAGCCCACTGACGGTCTGCTATCATCGGGGAATCGAGGGGTTAGTGGTTGTCGCTCTTTTCCTGCCACAGCTAAATTAAAAGGGGAAGCGCAAGTCAGTTGGAGATAAAAAAATGACAGGACTTTTTCAAATAGGCGATAAATTACTGCAAGCTCAGGATATGCCATCGCTCCTGAAGCGGTACCAGTTAATGCCGCAATTCTTGCGGGGTGTAATAGTAGACCAAGCGATCGCATCCTTTAGTTGCAGCGACGAAGAACGCAAATCCGCCGTGGAGAACTTTCTGGCACAACACCAACTGACAGCCCCCGAAGCCAAAGAAGCTTGGCTGCGCGGCCAAAACATGACGGAAGAAGAACTTCAAGAGATGGCCGTTAGGCCCTTGCTGATCGAAAAATTTAAGCAAGCCACTTGGAGACCTAAAGTAGATAATTATTTTTTAACCCGCAAAGCCAGCCTAGACCACGTAGTCTATTCCCTGGTACGCACCAAAAATCCAGCACTGGCAAACGAACTTTACTTTCGCATCCTGGAAGGGGAACAAACCTTTGCCGAAGTGGCCCGCGACTATTCCGAAGGGCCCGAGTCCAAGTCAGGCGGCTTGTTGGGCCCAGTACCCCTCTCGCAGCCCCACCCGGCAATCAGCAAACTTTTGTCCGTCAGCCAGCCAAATCAACTCTGGACGCCGCGTCCTCTGGCAGAATGGATGGTAATTATTCGACTAGAAAAGTTCATGCCGGCCCAGCTCGATGAATCGATGCGGCTGCACTTGATTAACGAACTCTTTGAAAGCTGGCTCGCCGAACAGATATCGCAAATAGGCCCGCTACAGCCCCTCTCCTCCGTGTCTTCAATTTCATGACAATCAAGCAATTTGGTCAGGGGCCCCCGGATTTATCCGTGGAGACTTGAAAAAGCGTAGCATCCTGACAAAAACCCCCTGGATTCATCTGTGGATTCAATCTAAAATCTAAAATCTAAAATCTAAAATTGGATGACTTCTTCCGCTGTTTCCCTCTCCCAAATTCAGGATTTCCTAGCTCAAACACCTCCCTTTGACCGACTGTCAGAGACGGCTTTGACAGCCTTGGTGGCTAAATGCCAACTCCTTGGCTACCGGACGGGGCAACCCCTGTTTGAGCGGGAAAAAATGCCGACTCAGGTGGCAATTATCTATCAAGGCCAGGCCCGGCTGCTGGGCTTTGACCAGCGCTCGCAGCGCCACGTAAGTTTGCGCTTGGTGCAGTCGAAGGAAATCCTGGGCTGGGCTGGCTTGCTCAGGGGGGTTCCCTGCGAAACGGCGATCGCCTCTACAGATGTGATCGCGATCGTCCTACCTGCCGAAGATTTCCTGAGCGTACTGGAAAAACAGCCGACATTTGGAGAAGCCTTTCGCGAACACTGTTCCTTGAGCGAAGTATTTGAACTGTTGAGCCTGGAATTGCAGCGCCAAGCCGACGGCACTTCCAATCTCAAGGAACTCACCCTGCAAGCTTGGCAAGACGCGGCAGTTGTCAACGTACCAAACGGCAACAAAAAAACTCAAGACATCGCCAAAGAACTAGATCCCGATCGAGTGTGGCTTGTCAGCAGCGGCGTCTTGGGCGACTTTCCCACCGGCAGCCGCTTCTCTGTGGAAAACGCAGCCAAATCCTTAAAAGTAGAAGGCCGCCTCGGCGCGCGATTGGTAGGCTTCCGGGAACCCCCAGAACCTCAACCCGAAACAGAGTCAGATAATGGCACGACAGACACAGGAGGCTTGGGGCGGAATCCGCCCGGCGGAACATCGATCGCGGTTGTAGACGCCCCAGACCGTCCCCCAGAACCCAAAACCGACCCCCAAACAAGGGATGCGGCGAGATACCCAGTTTTCCGCGGCAAAGGGCAGATTGACGCCCCGCTAGCTTGCTTCCAAATGTTGAGCAAGTATTTCGGCCTCAAATTTCGCCGAGATATCATCCGCAAAGTTCTAGAAAATCAGTTAAAAACTGCCGGTTCTATCAGTATGCAAGCCTGCGGGGCGATCGCCCAAAGCATCGGCCTCACGCCCCAATTGGCGCAAGTCCCAGCAGAAGCCATCAACCGCATCAAAGCGCCCGTAATGATTAAATGGGAAACCAGCTTTGCCATTATTTACAGCATTACCGAGCAAGAATTAGTGCTGGCGACACCCGAAAAAGGGTTAATGCGGAAGCGGATACCTCAGTTTAAAGAAATCTGGGGAGAATCAGGAGAAGTCCTGCTGCTGCAAGCTCCGCAAGTCGAACAAAAAGAGCAGTTCAGCTTCTGGTGGTTTGTGCCGGCGCTGATGGAACACAAGACAGTGTTTTTTGAGGTATTGCTCGCTTCGTTTTTTGTACAGTTATTTGGTCTTGCCAACCCATTAATCAGCCAAGTAATTATTGATAAAGTCTTAGGTCAGCGCAGCATTGATACCTTGGATATTTTAGGGGCATTTCTGTTAGGTGTCGCCCTGTTTGAAGGACTGCTCAACGGTTTGCGTACCTTTTTGTTTATAGATACCTCAAACCGCATCGATGTCAAATTGAGTGCGGAGGTAATCGACCACTTGCTCCGGCTGCCCCAGAATTACTTTGACAACCGGCGCGTCGGAGATCTGGTTTACAAATTCAGCATGATGGGCCAGATTCGAGAATTCATGACGAGTACAGCTCTGACAGTGGTTCTCGATGCAGTATTTTCGGTGGTTTACGTCGCCGTTATGCTCTCCTACAGCGTGAAGCTAACGTTTGTATCTTTGGCAGTGGTACCGATACTGGGGCTGATGATTGTTCTAATCAATCCGCTGGTGCTGCGCCTGATCAAACAGAGAAATATGCGTTTTGCTGACGCTCAATCTTATTTAGTGGAAGTAGTCAGCGGGATTCAAACTGTTAAGGCTCAAAATATTGAATTGAAATCCCGTTGGGAGTGGTCGAGTCGCTACGCAAAATACATTACAGCCAGTTTTAAAACAATTATCACGGGGACTACGGCCGGTACGATTAGCAGCTTTTTAAACCAGGTGGGTAACTTAGCTCAGTTGTGGGTGGGAGCTTATTTGGTACTGGGAAATGAGATTACTTTGGGTCAGTTGATTGCTTTCCGAATTATTTCCGGGAACGTGACTGGTTCGCTGCTGCGTTTTGTGAGCGTGTGGCAGAGTTTCCAAGAAGTCTCGATGTCGATCGATATGCTTAAGGATGTGGTCGATCATCCGACGGAAACCAGCGAAGAAGACCGGAGCAATATCCCGCTGCCGGCAATTCAAGGGCAGGTTACCTATGAGGAGGTTTCCTTCCGATTTCTCGAAAGCGGGCCACTGCAATTGGCTAATGTTAATTTGGAATTTCCCGCTGGCAGTTTTGTGGGAATTGTGGGTGGAAGCGGTTCCGGTAAAAGTACGGCGATGAAGCTGTTGCAGCGTCTTTATCCGCCGCTGTCGGGCCGGATTTTTATTGATGGGTACGACATTTCTAAGGTGGAACTGTACTCGCTCCGCAGCCAACTTGGGGTAGTGCTGCAAGATACTTTGCTGTTTAACTGTACTGTTCAGGAAAATATTGCTCTGAGCAATCCCGATGCGAGTACGGATGAGATTGTGCGAGCTGCGAAATTAGCGGTAGCTCACGATTTTATTATGGGCTTGCCTGCTGGCTACAATACGGTGGTGGGAGAACGGGGTGCCTCGCTTTCTGGGGGTCAAAGGCAGCGTTTGGCGATCGCCCGCACGATTTTGCAAAACCCGAAACTGCTGATTTTGGACGAAGCTACAAGCGCCCTCGACTACCATTCCGAACGCCAAGTTTGCAATAACTTAGCAGAAGCTTTTGCCGGCCGCACGGTGTTTTTCATTACTCACCGCCTGACTACAATCCAAAACGCCGACATAATTATTATGATGGATCAAGGTTCTGTAGTCGAGCGCGGAACTCATAAAGAATTAATGGCTCTTAAAGGGCGTTACTACTGCCTCTTCCAACAACAAGAGTCATCGAATACCTGATATCTAACAACTCACAACTGATCGCTAACGCTTAACAACTGAGAACTAACAAATGGCTATGAAATCGTTAATACTTTCTGAGCAACCAGTCATTCTCGAAAAACCAGCAATTTGGTCGCACTTGTTTTTGTGGATGATCATGCTGATGACCACTTCTGCTGTAGTTTGGGCTTATTTTGCTAGCGTAGAGCAAGCTGTCCCCGCTGTCGGCCAATTGGAGTTCAAAGATGGTGCTAGAGACATCCAAGCACCTGCTACGGGCGCTGTGGTGAGACTTCACGTTGAAAATGGCGATCGCGTCGAAAAGAACCAGCCTCTGCTCACTTTCAACCCCCTTGCACCCAGTGCCGATTTAACATCGATACAGAAAACTAAAGAAGCTCTGGAAAAGGAAAATAAATTTTACGAAGATGTTGTCAACGGCAAAATTCAAGGCGCTGTTCCTTCTAACCTAGAATCAACAATCAAGGACAGACAGAGCCTCACGGCACAAAATCAAGTGCTGCAAGCTTTGATTGACGAGCTGTACCTCAACAGGGGAGCCAGCGGAAATTTTGATGCTGCTCAGCAAGGACTTTATGTTAATTATCGATCGGAATTTCTGTCTCGCGTAGCCGCAGCCCAAGGGCAAGTTCAGGAGTTGGAAAAACAACTGAAGCAAGCTCAGGATGCTGAGAAAGCCGCCGGCGATCAAATGACAGTGGCACAGCAACAATTGGGTTTTGCCCAGAACCAATTAAATTATGCTCAGCAGCAGTTAAGTTCTTCGCAAGAGCAAGTAAAATCAGCCCTGGCTCAGAGAGATTTGGCCCAAGAACAGTTAGCGAAATCCCAACAAGTATTGAAGTCGAATCAAAACATTCTAGGCAGACTCGCCCCCCTGGTGGAGGAAGGAGCCATCGCTGAACTGCAAAAAGAACGTCAAGAGCAAGATGTTTTCAGAGGCCAAAGCGACGTTCTCAAACAGCAAGATCAAATCAAGCAGCGCGAAGGTGAAATCAACTCTCGCAAAGGCGAAATTAACACGCGCCTCGGTGAAATCAATACGCGCCGAGGCGAAATTAACGCGCGTCAAGGTGACATCCAAAAAATTAGTGCTGACATACAGCGCCAGCAAGGAGAGCAAGCGCGCATTCAGGAGTCCATCGCCCGCGCCCAAGAACAGTTAAAAAACACCAAGGATTCCTGGGCAAAAGAACTTTACAGCAAAATAGCTGAAAACCAGAAACAAATTGCCAGCAGCGATTCTCAGCTAAGCCGCTTCAAAGTGGAAAACCTGAAAAAGCTGTCCGAGGTGAACGCTCAGCTAGAAAAGGCTCAACAAAACCGCGACACTCAAGTGATGAAGGCTCCGGTATCGGGGGTAATCTTTGATTTGAAGCCTTCTACGAAGGAAAAAGCTGAGTTGGATATGGCGAAAGATCCGATATGCCAATCCATTATTAATACGGTGGTGAAACCGGGCGAACCGCGCCCAGCACGCTGCGAAGAAGCTTATTACGAAGCGCAGCAAACTGAAAAGCTGCTCAAAGTTTTGGATGACGACAACGGTCTGCAAGCAGTGGTTTACCTGGAAAACAGCAATGTGGCTCTGGTATTGGATGCTTTGAGACAGAAGCGGGCAAAATTGGAGCAGTATCACGGCAAGCAATTAGATGGAGAAAAGATTGACTGCGAAACAGGTAAAAGTTGCGTTTGTCCAGAGAAGGAAGTTAACAGAGAGAAACTGGGTTTGACGAAATACCAATGCGTGCCTGTGGAAGTGAATGTTGAAGCTTTCCCGGCGCTGGAGTTTGGTACTGCTGAGGGTGAAGTGATAGAGATTAGCAGCGATGCTGAGCCTCCTACGGAACTGCGGAAATACTACGCTTTCAAAACCAAAATTAAGCTCAAGAATCAGAAGTTTGTTTTGAACAAGGGCAAGGCCAATCAAGTTGAGGTTAACTTGCAGTCTGGAATGTCCGTGAGTTCTAATATCAATATCGGCAAGCGGAGTGTTTTGCAGATGTTTATCAACCGATTTACTGGGAAAATGGATACGTTCAAGACTATTAAGTAATTCGGTTAACCGAATTGAACGCGAGGCTTTTAGGCTGTTCGGAAACCCGGTTTCTTCAAGAAACCGGGTTTCTAGGTGTTATGTTTTTCAACTTGTTTGTAGTAAGGAATGCAAGTCCCGCTCGGCTCAAACTATGAGGAGTAAAGTCTTCACTACCAACTTGATAAAAATTATTTAACCGGGTTTGATATAAAATGGTGATGGCAATCGGTGCGATCGCACTTTCATGAAAAAAATCATCTTATTTACTTTATACCTAATTCCTGTTGTCCTGTTAATCGGATTTGTAGCGAATTTTAGTGTTAACGTTCCCGTTGATGACGAGTGGAGGTTAGCGGGTCTTTTTCAAAAAATAGCTGCGGGAAATGTAACTTTTAACGATTTTTGGGGTTTGCACAGCAACCACCGAATACTTTTCCCTAAAATAATTATTGCGGAGCTGGCTTTTGCTTCCCGATGGAATATTAATTATCAGTTGTGTGTCAGCATAGGTTTGGCTGGGATAACTTTTATCGCTATGTACAAGTTATCCTCAATGCAAGTTAAGAATGTCGCGGATGATTTGTGGCATTTAGCTAATATTTTAACTTGTATTTTGCTTTTCTCTCTAGTTCAGCACGAAAACTGGCTTTGGGGATTTCAATTAGCGTGGTTTTTTGTAAATTTATGTTTTGTAGCTGCGGTTTATGCGCTGGTTTCACATCACAAATTATTGCCTAATATTAGAATCTCTATTGCTGCTGTATTCTGCTTTTTTGCTAGTTTTTCGCTCGCTCAAGGCTTGCTGTCTTGGTTGGCTGCGATTCCGGCTGTGGTGGCTTTGGAGGGAAATGCAGCGCAGAAACGAAAAAGAGCGATCGCATGGATGCTGCTGTTTGTGGCAACTTGTGCTGTTTACTCAATAGATTATCATCCTAGTCGGAAAGCAAGTATTATTTCATTGTTGAATCAGCCATTTGTAGTTATTGATTACTTTTTAAGTTTGCTGGGTTCGCCAATTGTGCGATCGCCTGGAATCTCGGCATTAGTAGGATTGCTAATATTTGCAAGCTTTGTATTTTTTGTAGTTTATTTTGGTCAAAAGATTGTATCACGTTCGGTAGCTTCATCTGTGAGTGCTAACTCAGAAAAGCAATTTCAAGTCCCGGCGATTCCTTCCTCCCTCGCAATGACAGATAGGAATGATATTGGTGAGAATTATGAGGCTTTACCTTGGCTGTCCATAGGTTTTTTTTCTGTTTTATCGGCTCTGTTTATTACGGCTGGTAGGGCTGAATTTGGGGCAATTCAGGCGCTCGAATCGTCGAGATATACGACTAATTCAATTTTGCTATTAATTGCTGTGGTTCAGCTAGGGCAATTGTTTGTCCGAGGTAATTATCAAGAAACAAAAGCAACGTTAAAACGGAATTATAAATTTATTTATCGCGTAGTTGCAGGGCTGTTAATTGCCACAATTATTGTTAACTCTCAACAGGCGATCGCCCAATCTCGCTCAGCACTTATTTACAAACAAGGCGCTCAAGATTGTTTGCAGTTAATTAACTATCTGGAACCCTCTAATTTTTTCGATAATTCGCCGGAAAGCTGTTTGAGGGTGCTGAGCAAAAAAACTTGGCTGGTGAGAGAAGGCGCTGCAATAATCGACAAAATAGGTTGGATAAAGTTCGCGAAAAATGTAGAGTTTATTTCTAATACCAAGAAAGTTTACGGTTATTTAGACAAACCTCAAACTAGCGATAAATCCTTGACTGTTAAGCAAAATGATGCTGTCAAGGCTGCTGGTTGGGCGGTTTTGCCAGAAAAATTACAACAGCCGAATATTGTACTGCTATCTGTCGGGGACAAAAAATCTTTTTTTGCTAACGCTTATGTAAATTTGGACAGTCCCGACATCGCTAAGAGTTTAAAATCTGAGTTGTACAACAATGCCAGGTGGGCTGTTGATTTGTCGGATAATAATTTGTCCATCGCCCAAACTGAAATTAAAGCTTGGGTGTATAATCCTGTGGACAACCAATTTGTCAAATTAAAGGGAGAGGAGCAAGTGAGAGTCGAGGAACTCTAAAAAATTCATGCAAGAGATTTTTTGGTTTCGCTCAACTTGTTACTCAAGTCCTGTTATGATTTAGAACAGTTTATCACTGTTATCCGTAAACATAGAACACAACCTCTCGCTTGTTGCCTTAATCAAGCACTTGAATCATTACTCTTTTCTCTTTCCTGTCCAAGCAAACATAATGAAAAAAAGTACCTTACTGATTCTTTATCTGATGCCTGTGCTCTTAGTAATTTGGTTTGTAGCTGCTTTTAGCGTCAATGTTCCCTTTAGGGATCAATGGGCATTAGTCCCTATTTTTGATAAAGTGACGGCTGGAACTTTAACCTTTAGGCCTTTTTGGGCTTTACATAGTAACCACCGGATACCAGTCCCAAAAATTATTATGACTATACTCGCGTTTATATCCCATTGGAATATCAATTATGAAATATGTTTTAGCATTTTTTTATCTCTCATAAGTTTTGGTATCCTCTATAAAATCTCTGAGACCACAGCCAAGGGTGTGAGCGCTCGTCTGTTCCATTTAACAAATATTTTAACCTGCTTGTTGGTCTTTTCCCTCGTTCAAGAAGAAAACTGGCTGTGGGGGTTCCAATTAGCATGGTTTTTGATTAATTTATGTGTTATTTTAGCAGTATATTGGCTGAATAAAAAATCCCAAATATCTGCTAAAATGAGAATATTTTTAGCAGGCATATTCTGTTTCGTTGCTAGCCTTTCATCCGCCCACGGCCTCCTCTCTTGGCTCGCCATCATCCCTTCATTATTTGCCTTAGAAGGAACAGTAAAGGAAAAAATCCAGCGATTGCTAGGATGGGTGAGCCTTTGGGTAGCTTTATTGGCTATCTATACAATTAATTATCATCCTAAAAATGCTAATTACAAAATAGATTCTTTGCGAGAAGAGCCATTCCTCCCATTCCATTACTTTTTTAGCTTACTCGGTGCGCCAATTGTCCGATTGCCGATAGTTTCAGCGGTTATAGGCTTAGTCATTTTTTCCGGTTTTATTGGTATAGTTGTCTATGTTATCAAAGTTATAAAAACCTCTCAGTTCAAGTTTGTGCCTATCACAGAATTAACACCCTGGCTATCAATTGGTTTGTTTTCTCTGTTATGTTCTCTTGCAATTACGATTGGTCGCGTGCGATACGGGGTCGAACAGGCTTTTGAATCGAGATATACGACAACTTCTCTGTTGTTAATCATTGCTTTTGTTCAGATTTTTAATATATTAAATTTTAAAAAGAGTAAAAAAATACAACTTTTGCTAACCTGATTTATCCTGTTTTTACGGTTATTTTAGCTGGTACAATCACGATAAACTCTGGATTTGCAATTGCCAAAGCTCAAGGTGATCTTCCCTACAGATCAAGCATCAAAACTTGCTTAGAGCTAATTAATTATATGGAAAAATCTCCATTTCACGAATCAGAAGATAGCTGTCTCTTTCTGCTCAGTGGTGAAAAACCTTTGTTCGTTAGAAAGCGTGCAGAAGTCCTCGATCGAATTGGGTTTAGACATTTCCCCAAAGACGTAGCTTTTATTACCAATAATAGCGAAAACTACGGCTATCTTGACCACCCCCAGACAATAGATAAACCCTTAGTTGTCAAAAGCAATGATCGCATCCGGGTGACAGGCTGGGCAATTCGCCCAGATCACCAGCAACAACCCACACTCGTGCTACTATCATTAGCAGACAAAAAATCATTTTTTGCCAATGCTTGTGTCACTCTGGATAGCCCTGATGTAGCCAAGGCGTTAAGGTCTAATCAGTATAGTCGCGTGAGGTGGGCTGTTGATTTTTCGGCGAAGAATTTGCCGATCGCCCAAACGGAAATTAAAGCTTGGGTGTATAATCCTGTGGACAACCAATTTGTCAGGTTGCGTGGTGGCGCTAGGATAAAAGTGGAGGATGAGGAGTGAAAATTTCTGTGATTATACCAGCTCACAATGAGGAGGGCTGTTTGTACGGTACTGTGCGGGCGATCGCCCAGACGCTTGATTTAGAAGGCATTCCGCACGAAATTTTGATTGTGAATGACAACAGTGTCGATCGAACTATTGATATTTGCCAGGAGTTGTCAGAGACTTTTCCCACAGTGAGATACATCAACAATCAACCTCCCAACGGTTTCGGATTTGCCGTGCGCCGGGGATTGGCGGAATTTGACGGAGATGCGGCAGCAATTGTGATGGCGGATGCTTCCGACGATCCGATGGATTTGGTAGCAGGATACCGCAAGTTGCAAGAAGGATATGATTGCGTTTTTGGTTCCCGCTTTATCAAAGGCGGCTTTATAGTTGATTATCCAATTCACAAGTTAGCAATTAACCGCTTAGCAAACTGGTTTGTCAAAAGTATTTTCGGCTTGCGGTACAGCGATGTCACCAATGCTTTTAAAATTTACCGCCGAGAAGTAATTGAAGGCGTACAACCGATTTTGAGCCATCATTTTAATTTGACAGTGGAACTGCCTTTAAAAGCAATTGTTCGGGGTTTTTCCTATACGGTGATTCCTTTGAGGTGGTACAATCGGACTGCGGGTATTTCTAAACTGAAAATCAAAGAGATGGGTAGTCGATATTTGTTTATTGTCTTGTATGTCTGGCTGGAAAAACATCTCTCTCGCGGCGACTACCACCGGACTAGAAAGATAGCAAAATTAAAAGTGAATGCCTGAGAGAATTTTAATTGTTGGTGGTGCGGGTTTTATCGGCAGTTGTTTGGCAATTGGCCTGAAGAAACTGCACCCGGAATGGCAAATAATTTGTTTAGATAACCTGCGTCGCCGGGGATCGGAATTGAATCTGCCTCGGCTTAAAAGTTGCGGGATTGAGTTTGTTTACGGGGATATTCGCACAGCGGCAGATTTAGATCCAGTTGCACTCAATGCTGACTGCATTATAGATTGTGCTGCGGAACCTTCTGTGCTGGCTGGTTTTAGTTCGCCACAGTACGTTTTGCAGACGAATTTACTGGGCACTGTGAATGTTTTGGAGTTGGCGAGACAAACGGGTGCGAGTTTGCTGTTTTTGTCTACGAGTCGGGTTTATCCGATCGCCAGTGTCAAATCTGTTAAGCTGTTGGAATTGCCGAATAGATTTGCGATCGCCCCTGAGCAAACTTTACCCGGTATATCGGAGTTGGGCATATCAGAAGACTTCCCATTAAAAGGACACCGTTCGCTTTACGGAGCAACTAAATTAGCTTCGGAATTGCTGATTGAGGAATACAGGGAAGCATACAATGTGTCGGCAATTATTAACCGTTGCGGGTTAATTACCGGTGCTTGGCAAATGGGTAAAGTCGATCAGGGAGTTTGCGGTTTGTGGGTGGCGGCTCACTATTTTCAAAAGTCGCTGAGTTATATCGGTTTTGGCGGCAGTGGGAAGCAGGTTAGGGATTTACTGCACGTTGAAGACTTGTTGAGGTTAGTTAATTACCAGTTAGAACATTTTGCTGAATTTGACGGCGAAGTTTTTAATGTTGGCGGCGGTGTGAGCAACAGTCTTTCTTTGGTTGAGACAACTGATTTGTGCCAAAAGATTACCGGAAAATCGATTTCAATTAATCCTGTTTTGGAGGAACGCGCGGGGGATATTCCGATTTTTATTACTGATTCTTCTAGGGTGATGGAGAAAACAGGATGGCGGCCTGTTATTGGGCCGGAAGCGGCTTTGCAGGATATTTATGATTGGATTGCTGCTAATGAGGTGGTTTTAAGTTCGATTTTGTAGGGAGTTTTTTAATGGCAGATTGCAAATAGTATGGTGCGTCGCTATGGGAAATTTCGCCACTATTTGAGTGACTAGAACCGACGCACCCTACGGCGAAATTTCATCCCCGTCTAAAATTCCCACCATTATTTTCATTAAATCCTCTAAATCGTCAGGCACTTTAAACAAATTGATATCTTGAAAAATAGTGTGCTGATTTCGGTCTAACTTGCCAAATCGCCAGACATCTCCCATTGTCACCGCACCGTAAAAGATATTTTGCTCTTCAACGTGAGACATCGCAATCAATTCTACAGCTAGTTGGGTAAATCCTCTAGTCATATCGTCGTTCTTTGCTTCAATGACTAGCAATTCTCGCTCGGATTTTACGAAATAATCTAAATTTCCCTTTAACCAGCTATTAACGTTGAGAGTATACTCAAATCGCAGTTGACATTTGCAGTACCGGATGATGTCCAACAAAACTGGCGATACTAATGATTCTCTTCTAGCTGTTTCGCTGCTGAGACTGACAAAAAATAAAGTTTCTTTAATTCTTTGTTTGAGAAAAGCTATTTCTGCCAGTTCTCTAGAGGTATGCGGCAAAGACAGCTCAGTTTTGATCAGCGAGTAATCAAATTCTGCTAAAATTTGATCCGTTTCGTAAGGTAACTCAAAGTATGAACGAAATGTATATTCTCGACCTTCCTGTAAGATTTTTTGCTTGGTCATTCTGTTTGAAATCGCAATGTATTTGTTTGTACATTATATATCAATTTTTCCAAGCTTAGAAGATGAGGAATAGCCATTTTTAACAGGACTCAGCATTTATCCCCAAACTTCTGTCAAATCCAAGACAAACCCCGGCAACACATCTTCACCGGACAAAGTAACAGGATTTTCCAGCACTTCTACATCTTGATTTTGCCTGTAAATTTCCACCTTTCTGTTTTTTCTATCTATCAACCAACCTAAACGAGCGCCATTGTTCATATACTCTTTCATCTTGGCTCGCAGCGGTTCCATGTTGTCAGTTTTAGAACGAAGTTCTACCACAAAATCAGGACACAAGGGAATAAAGCTTTCTTTTTGTTTTGGGGTGAGTGCATCCCACCTTTCTTGACGCACCCAAGCTGCATCGGGAGAGCGATCGGCTCCATTGGGCAGGTGAAAACCAGTAGAAGAGTTAAATGCTTCTCCTAATTTAGTCTGGCGGTTCCACAACCAGAGTTGTCCTTCTATACTGAGATTTCTCTTTCCTGTTTCGCCTCCGGTTGGTGGGTTCACGATTAATTCTCCTGTGGCTGTGCGTTCTAATTGTAACTCCCGATTGGCGCTCGCCAATTCAACGAACTGTTCGTGGGTAACGGTGAGTGTTAGTGTTAGTGGAATATTGACTGGAAGGGCAGCGGATGATTGAGTTTGTGTCATCATTTTTGTCCTCAAGGTGATGCTTTAATGGCAGCTTCATCCTAATTGGACAAAGCCAGAAATGCGGGAGACTTTGTAACTTTTATGATAACACTTAAAAGTGCCATCTACAAAGTGCGATCGACCTTTTGTCAACCAAAGCTCGATCGCATCTGGTATCATAGAAAAAAAGTTCCCCGCCCAGACGCAAAAACATGATAACTTCTACAGTTGTTGCCCCATCGAAAATCTACTCTCTAGAAGCATGGATGGAAAGTCCACCGGATCTGCAAGAGTGGGTTGATGGCGAATTATTGGAGAAAAATGGCATGACTCTCAAGCATAGCAGAGTGCAAGGAAATCTTTACTTTTATTGGAGAACGTACAAAGACTCTAGCGGACAAGGAGGGGAGGTTTATACTGATGTTCCCTGCCGCACAAACAACCAGGGGCGCTATCCTGATGTTGCCTACCTTCCCCCGGAATTAGCAGCACAATTTGGCAATCTCAAAGTGCTGCCGCAAAGTTTTCCTTTATGTGCTGAAATTGTTTCACCAACAGATTTGGCGGAAGATGTAATTGCTAAAGCTACAGAATATTTAGAATCGGGAAGTGAGGAAGTTTGGCTGGTATATCCTGAAAACCAATGGATTATTGTAGTAACAAAACAAACCAGAAGCATCTTTATTGCTGGGGAATTTGTTACCACTCAAATTGTTTTACCGGGTTTTAGTATTCCAGTAGATGAGTTATTAAAATGAGCGCTTTCCCTACATTCTCATTTTCAGCCTCCGACGGCAAGTGTCGATATTGAGGAAGATACTCACTTGTTGGGTTTCGATGCTTTAACAAACATTTGCCCTCCCAAAAAACGCCACAACAAAGGCAATTTTAAGTAAATTTTTAACAGCAAGGGCGAGGCCGGTCTGCCTTTCGTCGAAAAGGGCAAAAATCTCGGTACAATCAGGTCAATTTCAAACCCGACAGTTTGTAAAAGCTCTTGTAGCGATAAATGCGTTATCGGTAATTGATGGTCGATAAAATCGTAGTATTCCTTGTAGGAATATTTAAAATTAGGCTGAATTACCAACAGAGAACCGCTAGGCTTGAGGGCCTCGAAGCAAAAAGAGATAATTTCTACAAGTTCCTCTTTGTTGCGGAGGTGTTCAAAAAAGTTTGAGATAAAAATGCGATCGAACTGTTCGGTAAAAGATGTGTGAGTATCCAAATTTAAGACATCAATATTAAGCACATTTACATCAGCATTAGCAAATAACTTTGAATCGGGATTCAGATCAATTAAATATTTTTTTTTAGCCCGAATTTGATTTATAAACTCGCAGTAACCGCCGCCAATATCTAAAACTGCTGATTCGGGAGGAACATAATTTTGTAAAAATTCGTCAATTAAAACTTTCCAGAGTGCCACCTTCGCTTGGATTTGTCGCGAATCAAAGCGGTTGGCATACAACTTTTTGAGATATGTGTCAGTTTTCATAGTAAAATAGCCTAGACTGAGTATGAGTTTATCACGGTCACAGCTAACTATGAATGTTATATCTACTGAAATACCGGAAGTTTTGATTATTGAGCCGAAAATTTTCGGAGACGATCGCGGTTTCTTTTTTGAGAGTTTCAATCACAAAGTTTTTGTAGAAAAAACAGGCGTGACGGCCGAATTTGTGCAAGACAATCATTCCAAATCCTCTAAAAATGTGCTGCGCGGTTTGCACTACCAACTGCAGCAGCCTCAAGGCAAATTGCTGCGGGTAGTTGCTGGCGAAATATTTGATGTAGCGGTGGATATTAGACAAAGTTCGCCGAATTTTGGAAAGTGGGTGGGGTGTTTGCTGAGTGCAGAAAATAAACGGCAATTTTGGGTGCCGGCGGGATTTGCACACGGTTTTTTAGTGGTTTCGGAGACTGCTGAAGTTTTGTACAAAACTACAGATTATTATGCACCGGCACACGAGCGGTGTATCCTGTGGAATGACCCCGATTTGGCGATCGACTGGCCGCTAGATGGTGCCCAACCAATCTTATCAGCTAAAGACCAAGCTGGACAAACATTGAAAACAGCTCAAGTGTTTTGATTATGAAAATTTTACTCGCAGGCGGCAGCGGGCAGCTAGCTCAAGAATTGCAGCCGATTTTATTATCTTCGGGAGAGGTAATTGCGGTCGATCGCACTCGCCTCGACTTATCCCAACCGGAAAGCATCCGTCAAGCAATGGCTGAAATTCAACCGGATTTAGTCGTCAATGCGGGTGCTTACACTGCGGTAGACAAAGCAGAAAGCGAACCGGAATTAGCAAACGCAGTCAACGGTATTGCACCAGGAATTATCGCAGAAGAATGCGAAAAACTGGGAGCAAGTTTGATTCACTTTTCCACTGATTATGTATTTGACGGCAGCCACGGTTCTGCTTATCTGGAAACAGATTCTACGAACCCGCTGGGAACTTACGGCAAATCTAAATTAGCAGGCGAGGAAGCAATTCGGAAAGCGGGAAACCGACATATTATTATTAGAACCGCGTGGGTTTACGGCAATGGTGGCAAAGGTAATTTTGTCAAAACCATGCTGAGGTTGGGAAAGGACAGGGAAGAAATTCGAGTAGTAGCCGATCAGATCGGAAGTCCTACTTGGACGGGCGATTTAGCGGAGGCAATTTCGCAAATTATTCCTCTGCTTGGGCCAGAAAGTTTTGGGACTTACCAGTACACTAACAGCGGAGTTTGTAGTTGGTACGATTTTGCGATCGCCATTTTTGAGGAAGCAGCACAACTCGGCTTTCCTCTAAAAGTTCAGCGCGTAATTCCCATCACGACCGCCGAATACCCGACACCCGCAAAACGCCCCGCTTTTTCTGTCCTCTCTACGGTAAAAATATCAGCACTTCTAGGCACGTATCCTCCCCACTGGCGGCAAGGGCTCAGACAAATGCTGGCAAGAGAAGTGAAATAAAAAAATTGAGGAAAACTCAATACGCGAGGGCGGGTTTTGTTCATGAGTTACCTGTTATACGCAAAGTTTCTCGCCTAAACCCGCCTTTACCAATTAAAACTCTCCCCATGTCTGAATTTATGAAAATCAAGCAACAAGATATTTTAATTGCCGCATCAGTTCTCGGCATTCTCATACCAGCATCATATATTTTGTACTTGATATCGCAAGCAGGAGACTTGTCTAATTTTGATTATTGGTGGATGACGTGGAATTTTTATTCAGTAGACGGTTTCTCTACAAATCCTTTTAATTGGATATTTCGGGCGAACGAGCATTTTGTCTTGATTCCGGCAATTATTTATGGCTTGAATATAGCTATCACCCAAGGTTCAAATATTGGTTTGTGTTTAGTTGCCTGGTTTTTGGCTTGGATTCAGTGCCACATATTAATTGCTCTGCTACCGTTAAATTTGAGGCGTTTTCCGCTGCAATTTATTTCGCTACTGCTTTGCATTTCTATTTTTAATTTTACTCCGGCGGCGGCTCACAATTGGATGCGGGGATTCAGCGGCGTTCACTGGATAATTGCTAATTTATTTGTGATTTGTTCGATATTTTGTTTGCAATCCTATGTGACGCTTTTGTCAAGTAAGAGGGAGGCGGAGCCTCTGGATATTCATTCCCAGGCAGAGCCTGGTAACGAGTTTGTAGGGGCGGCGCCCCATTTACAAAATAAGTGGGTAATTGGCAGCATTGTTTTTGGCATTTTAGGCTGTATTAGTTACAGCACTCCTTTAGCAGTGTGGCCGATATTGTGTGCTGCTGCTGTTGTGCTGCGTTTTCCTCGGCGAATAACTTATTTGTATTTCATTGCTGCGATTGCAGTGATTGGGATTTATTTTTTAACTTATAAAACTCCATCTCATCACCCTTCTTTAACTAAAATTAACCCCCTCAAAACTATCGAATATATTCCCACTTATCTCGGCGGAATTTTTAGCGAAAATATTATTGTTGCTTCAATTATTGGTATAATTGGTTTGATGGCAGGGACTGGTTTTGTGGCTTATTGGCTATTTGTAAAAAAGGTAGATCGCCCGGATTGGCTGCCTTGGCTATCAATCCAACTTTACACGCTGCAAACGGCGTTAATGGCCGCGGTTAGTCGATCGGGATTTGGCGTCGAACAGGCCACCGCTTCCCGCTACGCCACACTTCCAGCCTTGTTTTGGATGAGCACAATTGTGCTGACAGTATTGTGGGTGCGCGAGTTGCAGCCAACACCAAGAATTCAAGGGCGTTGGCTGACACCGCTGTTTGCAGTCGCCACAGTCGCGATTATTTTAATGTACGGCGTGGGAGGGGAAACTGCAATGGCGATCGCCCGCAGAGCAACCTATCAACCGTTAGTAGCATTATCACTGCAATTAGGCATCACCGACGTAACGCTAATTAAAGACCGCGTAGGCAACAAACCTGCCGCTTTTATCGGATTAATCGACGCCTTACAAACTAACAACTTAGTGCCATTTAACCGAGACATCAAAAAACACAATTTCTGTGCAGCATTAGACACAAAAATCGACCCAAATTTACTGTCAGCGCCCAAAGACGGAGTACCCGGATATTTTGATACAGTAACTAAACTCGCGCCCGCCGCCTCCAGAGTAATTGGCTGGGTAGGAGACCCCGAAAACAATGTAAAATGTATTGCCATTCTCAACCAAGAAAATGTCGTTCGAGGTTTTGCCATGTCAGGATTTCCGCGCCCAGATTTAGTTAACTTGTTTGGCCCTTCCTACGAATTCGCAGCTTGGAGAGGATACATTCAAACATCACCAACCGATAAATTATTAACAGCCTATGCCTCCTTTAAAAACCGCAAAGGTTGGGTCGCATTGCGAAACTCCCAAGTTATCAATAAAAACTAAAAAACCTCTCTTTCTCGTCCTCTGCGTCCTCTGCGCCCTCTGCGGTTAATAAAAAAATCTCATTTACAACACAAATGAAATAGAATAGCCCTATGCCAAAACATCTCAGCTTCGTCATCCCAGTTCACAACGAAGAAGCCACCCTAAAATTGCTGTTTGAAAAAATCAAACTTGTCATGTTCCAAACAGGAATTGACAGTTACGAAGTCATTTTCATAGATGACGGTAGCCGCGATTATTCCTGGCAAGAAATCACTGATTTAGCCAGCCAACATCCCAAACTAATTAAAGCGATTAAAATGCGCCGCAACTTTGGCAAATCCGCCGCACTTTCAGCAGGATTTCGCAATGCCGCAGGGATAATTATCTTTACTCTCGATGCTGACCTTCAGGATGACCCCGCTGAAATTCCCAAGTTTTTACATCATTTAGAATCGGGATTTGATTTAGTTTCTGGTTGGCGAAAACAGCGGAACGACCCGCTTTCTAAAACTTTACCTTCCAAGCTGTTTAATGCCGTTGCGTGTTTGCTGACTGGGGTACAAATGCACGATATGAATTGCGGTTTTAAAGCTTACCGTAGGGAAGTTTTGCAGTCGATTAAATTGTACGGGGAATTGCACCGTTACATTCCGGCTTTAGCAAACAATTTAGGGTTTAGAATTGGGGAAGTAGTTGTCGAACATCATCCGCGAAAGCACGGAAAATCAAATTACGGCTGGGAACGTTATGCGCGGGGTTTTATTGATTTGTTGACGGTGTTAGCCACGACGCAGTATTTACACAAACCGGGTCATTTGTTTGGAGGTTTGGGGTTGTGTTTTGGCTTGGTTGGAACTGTTTCGCTGAGTTATTTGATAGTTATTTGGTTTCTGAATTGGGCGGGGATGAATTTTGGGCCGATCGGGAATCGACCTTTGTTATTTTTTGGTATTTTGTGTACAATTCTGTCGGTGCAGTTGATTTCTTTGGGGATTTTAGCTGAGTTGATGGCGCGGAATGTTGATGCTGATTATGTGGATAAGCAAATTAGCGAAATTATTGATGATTCGGGTTTTGATATTTAACCGCAGATTAAGGCGGATTAACGCTGATTAACGCAGATAAATCGGATCTAGAAGTTGCTTAGAGACAAGCAAAGTTTGTCTCTGCAGACTAAGATAAAAGTCATATTTGGATTTAACAAGTTTTACCAATTACCTATTATCTAATTTTAAACAGTATCCATTTGCCTTCTTGCTCTACTATTTCTCCGTCAATATTTGGATGCCAATCGCTGCGAGTCAGGATATAATCGGCCTGATAGTTTCTGGCTAATTTGACTAAATCTGCACTGCTGCGGCGGATGAAAAAGTCATTTCCTCCCCAGATCATTTGCGGGTTTAAGGGAACCCCTAAAACAGCTTCCATGCGAGTTTGCCATTCTTTGATGCCTTTTTCGGTAAAGGGAAAGTTCTTGAAGTTGACGACAATCGCTCTTTCGGAGAAAAACTGGAAGCTGGTAACTGAGGGAGGAATTAATACGAGTGAATCGCGGCTGCTAATTTGCGAAAATCGCACAGCTAATCTACTTAAGTCGTCTCTGGGAACGGCATTGATATTAACTCTTGTTTGAAATACATTTAATATAGGTTTGGGCAGAATTCCTGCTAGGCCAAAAACTAAGGTGGCGGTAGTTATTAAGGCTAATGTGTGAGTTAGAGTCTGTTTTATAGATGTAGCTAGGGATGTTTCTTCTAAAATGAATGGGAAGGCGAGGATTGAGAAAAAGATTGGGAGGCTAATTATTCGATCGCCCATTATTTCCCATGAATCAGTCACCGGATATATCAAGCTAAAAATTACTGTCCCTGCTGCTAAAATCCACAACAATATATTATATCGTTTGGAAAATACGTATTTTTTTGTTGGCCACACTGATAATACTAGGAAAATGATACCCCGAAAAGGCAAAGTTAGTACAGCTAACAGCAACAAGCTAATAGCTATTTGTTTGTATCTGTAAAGTCGATCTACCGTCAAAGCAACAGCAATAAATATAATTAATTGAGCAAAAGGTACGGTTCTAGCTAACTGTAGTTTGGCGATAAAAGCCACTGGGTAAATTTCTACAAATATGTAATTTAGAAACAGTCCAAAAATGGATGTACCAACAATTATATAAAAATTAACCTTGTCTTCTTTTCGCAATAAATCGGAATTTTTGATGCAGAGCAAGCCGCCAATGATGAAACATATAAAGTTGAACCAACTCCAAATACCCCAATTTGACGGGAGGATGTGGTGGGGGTTGCGGACTTTCGCGTGAATGTAGACAAAATCAGCGTTGTCGATAGTGTGAGTGCTGGTAGTACCTGTTAATAACATCGGTACGTAAACGATACTAGCCATTGCTGCTAAAAGTGCGATCGCCCAAATCAGTGTTTTAAACTTCCGCTGTCTTACAGATTCAATAAATAAAACGGGAACCATCATCAATCCCGGCAACAAACCAACTAAAAATTGCAGCAAACAGCCCAGTCCAAAACAGAAATATCCAGTCAGCCATTTCTGCCGCAAACAAAAGTAAATTCCCCAGATTGCGAAACCCATTGCGAAGGTACTGGGTACTGATTTGGTGGAAAATATCAGCGTGTTACCAACATCTGTAAATGAAGCGGCTATACATAAAAAAGCCATCGCTGCGGCAGGCAGTTTGGAATTAGTATAGATATTGATAATTGCGTAGCAAGCTAGGATAAATGAACCGAAGGCTAGAAATTGATAAATAAAATGCGCTAGGGGAATGCTTGTGCCTAAGTTGGCGAGCAAATAGATAATATAATAATAGTAGTACCTGGGATTAAATTTAACCATTTCCTGAACGTAATAGTCATTTTTGTATAGTTCAGGATTTAACATAAATTGAATTGGCGGCACTTCGGGAAAATTGCCTCCAATGGGGAAAATATAGCCAGTTGCCATCAGAGAGCCGATGATGACAAAAGTATAGAGAGATAGATTAAAATACCAGTGGGATTTTGGATGTTTTTGCATTGACGTTTCAACTTACCTACTGACAGCTAAATTGTTAATCTCCAGTTGGCATTGGTTTGTTAAATCCTGTTGGCTGCTACTCAATACCTCAAGCAGCAGATAAATGGGATTTTTGCCCTCAACTAATAGATTTAAGCCGATCGCACTTTTTTGACTGTAAGCCATCTCTGCTGAGTCTACTAATTTACCTTGCTTGTCCCACAAAGTCAAGCGCAGGGCAATTCCCGGACATTGTTTGTTAGGTAAATTGAGTTTGCCGGTAACTTTCGCTTTGTCTGAGATGGAACCTAAATACAGGAAAGATGTATCGAGTTTCTTGCTGTTTTTAATTGGATGAGTTACAATATTGTATAGGTTATCCGATTGTTGAGTGACCGAATAATTGGCAGTTGTGTAGATTGATTGATGCAAACTAATCCAATCTAACTGCGTGCCCGGTCGATCGACTATTTGCCGCTGCATCGCATCCAGAGTCCTAACTGCCGTTGCTGGATCAGTCGGCCGCATCCTCCGGTAAATGCTGACAGTCACGCCGTTTTCTAGCTTAAACTGTTCCGGTAGCAATTGGAAATCGCGGGCAATTTCCCAGTTTTGAGTAAAGGCATCGTACACAACTTTAACAACATCTTGTTCGTGCGATCGCAAAACTTGTTCGTCAGTCGGTAACACCTGCTGAAAAGGCACAGCAACCACCGCATATTGTGACTGCAACAACTCCGGTAGCGGGTAAGTATCGCGCGAGTCAATTTGCGGCCTCCCGATTGTATTTAATCTCCACCAACCCTCCGGCGGATTTAATTTTCGGTTGGCTTGTCGCAGGATGTTAGCATTAAAACTGTTAGAAGCACCGGCAATATAAATCGGTTCTTCATTCGGTGCTAATTTTCGCAGAAACTCTACTAATTTTACAACTTCGTCGTAGTCCGATCGCACTAACGGCGGAAAATTACCCACAAACAGTCTTGACAAATCAATTTTGAGAGGGATTAACCCGACTGCGGCATTCAAAACCAGGTACAAACCCGCCGCGCCTACCATGAAATACCGGACTTTTCCCTTGAGTGTCAGCCAAGTTGTCCAGAAAAATGTGGATAGTCCTAAAAGTGCGATCGGTGTAATATGAATTGTATAGTGCAAGTAGCCGTAACGCAACACTAACAGCCATTCAATCAGCGACAAAACCCCAAACAACGAAACAAAAATAGCCGCCGCCGGAACCAGCCTTCGAGTGAGAATTCCCGCAGAAAAACCAATCAGTACCAGCAGCCAAGTTCCCAAACCGTAAAAATCGGCATAACGAGTTAAAATATCATTTACAGGCAAACTCCAAGCAACATACAAATTGCGGTAGTCAACCGTCAGAGCACTGCGAGTAAAATCTCCCGCTACCAACATTAAAATAGTCAAGCTAGTTACAGCTATTAAGCCCAATTTGATGCCGGATTCAAACAAGCCTCTGTAGGCAAGCGGCACTGTTGCGTCCTTGTCTTTTGGAGACGACAACGCCGTTTCCTTACGGTATATTAGTACAATAAACTCGATGAAAGCCTGTAAAGTCGCTGCACCAAAAAATGCGATCGCACTATAAGCAAAATGGCGCCGCAACAGAATCGCCGCCGCCAGCAAAAACCCAATTAACGGGATTTTCCACCAAGATTTCAGCTTAACATCCTGCAAATAAACCCAAATTGCCAAGGCTACAAACACACAGCCGCCAGTATCCAGATATCCCCGCAGAGTCGGTATCCAACTCATCGGAATTAATAAACTCAGCAGCACAGTTGACCAAAACACCCGGCGGGGATAAACTGGAATTAGCTTTGCAGAAATTGCCCCCAGCAACAGGCGAAACGGCAGCACATAAATCAGGGATACGCTGAGAATGTAACTCAGGCGAGACTCGCCAAATAACAGAATAAACGGCACTAACGGCAAAGAGATTAATAGATTTTTTTCTTTAGATAGCGATTCTATAACTCCGCGCCATGCTTGATCTGGCGAGTCTCGAAATAAATTCGCCGTGTTGACTGTAGCGGTATTGTATCCCGCGTAATCCCACCAATAAAAAGTATGTTCGCTAGATACATAGATTGATGTTACTGCAACTGTTACGAGAACAAGTAAAAATAGGAAAAACCCATCACTGAGAAAATTTCTAGGCAATTTAAAAGAAACAGCATCAAATAATCCCATCAGTCTAGCAACCCTAAATCAATTGTATAGTCCTGGAAGCACGGGTAGTCAGAAACCGGGTTTTTTGCCAAAATATTGCATCAAAGCCTTTAATTTCGGCAAAAACCCGGTTTCTTTGGTATGGATGCGCGTCCCAGATTGTTACCTTAAAACAGTACCTTGCAAAAAACCTGCCAACTTTTCTGCATATTGCCGATTCGCGATCGCACTTGGATGAAGGTCATGAGGTAAATTATTATTGGCAGGTATTTTCAAATCAACCGAAATATCCGCCGTAGCAATTCCCTCCTGACTTAACTCCTCCAACATCTTAGCAGAACCCGCATTAATTCCCGCCACAACTAACTTAACACCATTAGCCTCAGCCACACGGTTAAACTCTTGAATAATTGCCTTAGAAACCTCGTGACTTTTGTACAATCCCTCTTCAAATTGATTGTAATTAACCTCCAAAAAATGGCTTAAGGCAGAAACCCGCATCAGGGGAAACTCGTGATATTCAAGCTTTGCCATTTTGTAGGTAAAATTATTTTCTCCATTCAGCCTAGCATCGGGCTGGAATAAAATACCCAGTTTATTCCAAGCAGCCATTTGCTTTCTTCTCGCCCTTAACAAAGTATTGCGGCGGTCATGAAAACCCGCATAAGCAATCACCGCAATTTTGGGTTTATTTCCTTGTTTGAGTGCTTCTTTAAATTGAATCAACGAGTGCAGCGTGCCGTAGCCGTTAACGCCAAAATTCACTATTTCATATTTGGGTAATTTCTCTTGCAGCAGCCAAGCATAAGTTTCGCTGTCATTCAATGACCAACCGTAGGTAAAAGAACAGCCAAAAATCCAAATTTCTGGCTTTTTTGACGATAAATTGTAAGTATTGAGGGGATGTGTTATTCTTAAACTATTATTGAGGTGAGTGGCATTAAATGAGTAATTGCCGTTAAGTGTCACCTTGAATTTACCCGGCAAATGTTTGTAGCCGAGTTCCGAGTCTTTAGTGAAAAAGTTACCTTTTGGTTCGACCGCAACATCAACATTTTCTATTTGCCAGGGTTTGTATCCCGCAACTCGCAAGACGATTTCAGCCGTGGTGGTAGATAAAAAAATTGGAAAAATTAGATATGTTATTAATCTGAAAATAGAGGTTTTAATAAAGTCTTTTTTCATAATTTATCGTAGGGGCGGGTTTCACCAACCATATCGCCGTAAGACCAACAATATAATAAACCCGCCCCCGCCCAACGAATAATCGGAATCTACATTTTTTTGGATCATCTCGAACATCAGGTTAATCTAGATTATCGGCTGTGTGGGGGCGGGTTTATCTAAATTGTTTGTGAACCTCAAATATTGTTGGTAAAACCCGCCCCTACAGGCAATTGTAGGGTTTATTTAAATTGTTTGTGAACCTCAAATATTGTTTGTAAAAGCCGCCCCTACAGGCAATTGTAGGGGCGGATTTCACCAACTATCTATGTCTAAAACAAACAATCTCGTAAATCCGCCCCCGCCCAACCGATAGATTAATTCCTAATAACCAGGCTCTTCCTCGTACTCAGGAGTCTTAGTCTTCTCAGGGATATTCACCCGAGGAGGCTGGTAAGGCTTCGGCGCCTCATCGTCAGCCCAAGCATCCGCCTCCACATCATCCTCATACTCGTACTCCACCACCGGCTGCTTCGGGCGAGAAATCTCAGGGCGAGTGTACTGCGGCTTCTCCTCGTACTCCTCCTCGTAATCGTCCTCCTCACCGCCCCAATTATCCTCTTCGTAATCGTCGTAATCGTCGCTTATTGGCTCAGGCTGCTGTGCCTGCACCGCGCGCATGGGCGGCTGGCGAACAGCAGGCCGATTCCACTCTAAATCCTCATCCCAAGGAACTTCCTCCACCGCAGGCGCGGCTACCCGGCTCCGCATTTCCGGTGCAGGTATCCGCACGCCCGGGCCCAATTGATTTCCCGTAGCCACGGGTTTCGGATAATAACCTGCCTCGTCCTCTTCCCGTTCCCAAGGTGCTTGGCCCAAACCAACGCGCTCCAGCAAACCCACACTAAGCTGCCTGAGCCTTTCCTCGGAACCTTCAAACACAATCAAGCGATTCGGGCCACTGCTGACAATTTCTTCAATCCCCAACTCGTAAGTGCTGAGAACTTGGTCGGGGATTTGGGGGATTCCCAAGGAAGCGATAATTATAGAAACTAACTTACCGTCTTCGGGATCGAACCTAAAGCCCCGCACCCTACCCAAAAGTTCGCCGGTTTCGGTAATAACTTCGCTGTTAATCAAAATGCTGTAGACTTCAACATCAACATCATCTTCGATCGCGCTCTCATCTTCCACCAACAGCACGTCGCCGATTTCACTGACATTGCTGAGGAACATAAACTTCGGCATTCCAGCGACCGCGAATATATTATCTCGCAGACCGATCGCCACAACTTCCCGCCGATCGATGTCCACCCACAATTGACTAACCACCCCCAAGCGTTTACCTCTGTCGCGGGTGATGACTTGAGTGCCGAGAATATCTGAGCGTTGGCAAATTTGTTCTGATGTCATTCTAAGTTTAGTCCTGATTTATCATAAAAATGGGCCTAAAACCCCCGTGCTTCTAGCACGGCTTTGCTGTATGCTTGTAGTAGTGGAAAGGTAATCAACCACTCTAAAAACCTAGCTGTCAAAAGACAAAGCGCTGAACCTTGAAAATTGAATCTAAGCGGTTCTACTGCATTTTTCTAGACTCCATCTCGCAGTAGGTAAAAGATTCAGAGGAGCTAGACAAACAGCATTTGAAGCGAATTTGCTTCAAACTGAAACAGGACTTGCCTAAAAGCAAATAGGGTAGGGCATACCCGAATTAACTCTTGGGGAGAGTCCCACCTCTGGGCTAGAGACTTCAAGGAATCTAGTTTAAGTGGTCTCGGTGAGCCAAGAATCCTCGTACCTTCAGGTCGAGGAGTGTCAATAAGTACATATATCACTCAACACGATCGTCAACCGACACTCCGGCACTACAACTTCAGTCCTATGACTTGAGTATAAGCTCCCCGCGCTTGAGTAACACCAATTGTACGCTCAGCCGATTGAATCATAGGTCGCCGCAAACTCACAACAATAAACTGGGCTTGTTCAGACTGTCGTTTTATCATTCTAGCTAATCGCTCCACATTTGCCCCATCCAGAAACATATCCACTTCATCAAAAGCGTAAAACGTAGACGGGCGGTAGCGTTGCAGCGCAAAAATAAAACTTAGCGCCGTCAAAGATTTTTCGCCTCCAGACATGGAAGCCAGCCGCTGTACGGGTTTTCCCTTCGGGTGAGCCACCAAATTCAAGCCACTGCTGAAGGGGTCTTCCTGGTCATCTAGCTGGAGATAGCCATCGCCTTCGGAAAGTTCCGCAAAAATAGTCTGGAAGTTCTCGTTAACCGCGTCGAAAGCTTCTTTAAAAGCGCGCCGCCTGAGCGTGGTAAAATTTTCGATTCTCAACAGCAGTTCAGTGCGTTCTCCTTCCAATGTCGTCAATTTTTGACTCAATTCTAGAAGGCGTTCTTGAGTGCGGTTGTACTCTTCCAAGGCTAGCATATTGACAGGTTCTAAAGCTTGAATGCGTTTGGCGATCGCCTTTACTTCCTGCTGCAATTCCGTCAAATTGGCTTTCTCGACATTTTCAGGAATCGACGGCACGGGGTCGGGCATTTCCGCCCGCTGCGCTTCCAATAGAGTGCGGATTGCGCTCAATTGTTCCCGGCGTTCTTGCTGAGTTTCGTGGAGTTTTTGCAACTGCCATTGTAACTGTTGTTTGGCTAAATGCTGTTCTCGCAGTTGAGATTCCGCCCGATCGCGCTCTCCCTTCTGCACGCCCAATTTTTCCTCAATTTCCCCCAAAGCCGCCTTAGCTTCGGTAATTTGTCGATCGAGTTCTAACTGCTGCGAAACAATGCGATCGAGTGCATCCGCACCCACATTTTGCTGCACTTGCCATTCCTGCAATTTCTCGCTGCCTTCCTTAATTTTTTCTTCCAAACGCCCGAATTGATTTTCCAAGTCTACAAGGCGCTGCTGGACGTTTCTCAGAGCCAATTCTCGCTCTTGGAGTTGCGCTTCTAGAGCGCGCAAACTCGATTGCATTTGCTGCCATTCGCTGTGACTGTTGGACTCTTCCAACTGCGCCAAAGTTTGGCGGTATTGCTGCAATTGAATTTCCTGTGCGGGCAATTCTCTCTCCAGCAACTGCAATCTCGATCGCGAATTAGTTAATTCCTGCGTATTTTTCGCAATTTGCGATCGCACTTGTTCCTGTTGCGCTTGCAAATTCTTAATTTCTGAATCCAACTGTTCCAAGCGCAACTGATGTTCGCGCAAATTTTGTTTCGCTTCCATCAATTCTTGGCTGCGAGTTTTGACTGCAACAGAAGCGCGATCGATCGCAATTTTGCACCGTTCCAAAATCCGCTCAATTTCCTCCAACCTTTCTTGCAGAGATGCGATCGTCCTGGCTTCACTAGCAGCCTCACTAGCCTCAACCGTGCCAAAATGCAAAGTAGATCTATTCGTAGAACTTCCCCCAGTCATCGCCCCGCTAGTTTCCAAAATTTCCCCGTCCAAAGTGACAATCCGGTACTGTCCCAAATAGCGGCGGGCGTCGCTGAGGTTACTAAACACAACCGTACTGCCAAAAACGTAAGCAAAAATTTCTTGATACCGCGAATCGCAATCAATCAAATTAACAGCCGCATCCACAAATCCAGCCGCGCGCCGCAAATTTTCATTCACCGAATATCTGCCGCCCCTAATCTTATTCAAAGGCAAAAACGTCATCCTTCCCGCCCGTTTTTGTTTCAGCAATTCGATCGCAGCAGCAGCCACGCTGTCATCTTCCACCACCATATTTCCCATACGCCCGCCCGCGGCAATTTCCAGCGCCAACTGATAGCGCGGTTCCACCCTGCCCAGTTGAGCCACCAAGCCGCAAACTCCGCCAATTCCGCTTTGCGCGACAATTTTTGCAGTAAACGTTCCCGTCGCTTCTTGCAGTGCTTGAAACTGCACTTCTAGTTTGTCTAATTTGCGCTGTCTTTCCCGCTGTTCTTCCAACAAACGAGTTTGAGTTTCCTGTTGCAGTTGCAATTCTTGTTCGGCTTCGACTAAAATCTGAGTCAGCGATTCTACTTGCAAAGATGCAACTCCTTTGGTTTCCACAAGGCGAGATTGCTGCTCTTTTTTCGCGGCAATTTCCTGATCCAATACTTGCAGCGATTGGTTTTGTTCTTGAATTTGACTTTGCAGGCGATCGGCTCTTTCTCCGATAGTAGCTTGTTCTGTACGCTGCGGTTCCAAAGTTTGTTGAATTGTTTCGATTTGGCGGTGCAGTTCCGTTTGCTGCTGTACCCAAACTTCGGCCGTCGAGGCGATCGCGTTTGCAACTTCCCGACTCTCATCTAAACTTTGCTGGGCTGTATCCCGCTGTTCCTGCAAAGTTCCTGTTTGAGACTTAACATAAGATATTTCAATCTCAATTTGCTCCAAACTTTGCTTAAATTGCCGAACTTCTTCCTCGGTTTGTGCTATATTAGCAGCCATTTGCCCAGCAGTTGTTTCCAAATCCTGTTTGCGGTTTTGCAGTTGCCGCCGTTCCGCTTCCTGAGTCGCAATCGTCGCTTGCAAAGCCAACAATTCCGACTCCCCCAAAGCTTTAACGCGGGCATTCAGTGCGTCAAGTTCGGCGGTTGCTGCTTGAATTTGGGTGCTAATTGCTTGCAGTTGTTCCGTGAGAGATGCCGAAGTGCGATCGCCCGTTTCGATTTGTTCTCGCAGCTTCCATTCTTGTTGCTGCAATTGGCGGAATTTCAGCACAATTTCCCATTGCGACTTTTCTTGAAATTCCGCCCGCAATTTTTGATATTTTTCCGCTTTTGTGCGATCGGAAGCAAGTCTATCGCGCTGAGAAATCAGCTCTTTTTCTACAATCCGGCTGCGTTCTTCCACCTCCTTAACTTCATCCAACTTCTGCCTAGCTAAAGAGATTTTGCGATCGAACTGAGCCACACCAGCTAACTCGTCAATGATTTCTCTGCGTTCCTTAGAATTCATCGAAATAATGCTGGTAACGTCTCCTTGCAGCACGACGTTATAGCCTTCGGGATAAATTCGCAAGCGGTTGAGTTGTTCGTGAAGTTGAGTCAGCGTGCAAGGTTGGCCGTTAATGTAATAAGTTGAAGTGTAAGTACCTTGGCGAGTTACCCGAAGTTTGCGGGTTACACTCCACTCATCCGATTTTGGATTTTCGATTTTGGATTTTCGATTGGTAGCGAGTAGTTGTCCGTTGTTGTCTTGAGTTGCTGCGATTTCAATCTCTTCTACGTCTTCAACAGATAACTCTTCCGATTTTCGATTTTCGATTTTGGATTTTCGATTGACAGGAAGTGATTGGCCGTTGTTGTCTTGAGTTTCGGCAGTTTCTATCCCTTCGACTTCTTCAACAGATAGAGGCGATTTTTGATTGACAGGAGATGATTGGCCGTTGTTGTCTTGAGTTTCGGCAATTTCTATGCTTTCGACTTCCTCTGCTGCAACAGATAACTCATCTGCTGCATTTTCCTCCTCATCTTCATCCTGGGCGAACCATTCCTCCCCCACATCTTCCAGCGCAAACGTCGCAGTCACGCTAGCTTCGATCGTACCGCGTTTGTTTTGGGCGCTGTTCACCAAATCCGGCAAACGTTCAGCCCGCATTCCCTTAGAACTCGAAAGTCCGAGACAAAACAGCAAAGCGTCGAGGATGTTGGACTTCCCAGAACCGTTGGGCCCGGAAACCACAGTAAAACCGGGCAGCACGGGAATGGCCGTCGTACCGCCAAAAGATTTAAAGTTAGTCAGTTCGATCCGTTTAATGTGAACCATGTGCTAGGAGTAGCTTTGGCTCTAGGTTGTTGTCACAGGTTAGCACAGGGAATGGGGCGATCGACAATCTATAAACTTTCACCCATTGTCGATCGAACCGATATCTTACACCTTTGTCAACAATTCAGCCGGCTTTTACTTCAAAAGATCGTTGACAAAGGTACAACATCTGCGATCAGATCGACCGCTACAAATGAATGTAAATTTTGATACAGATAACTCCATAGACTCGATCGACATTATTTGTGCGCTAAAATCTGAAAGCCTTGTCCAGAGTGAATGCCAGCAAATATAACTCCGGGAATTCCTAATGTTACCCCTAGACATATAAAAACTTTCCGGTAAAATCGAACCAAAATTAATAATGTATAAAGTAACGAAGCGAATTATGGAGGGCAAACCCATTACACCAGCTCAGAACTCATCTAACCTGCCAGCTTCACCTGAAAGCGACCAACAAGTATTGCAAATTTGGGGTCGCCAGCCCCTTAAAGGACACGTTAAAATCAGCGGCGCCAAAAACTCGGCCTTAGTTGTCATGGCAGGAGCCCTGCTATGCCCAGAGGATTGCCGTCTCCGCAACGTTCCCGGTCTAGTCGATGTCGCCCGCATGGGGCAAATTCTCTCGGCTGTAGGAGTCAAATTACAGCAGCACGGCGACGTTTTAGACATCAACGCCAGCAACCTCATAGACGCTCAAGCCCCCTACGAATTAGTCAGCCAACTGCGGGCGAGCTTCTTCATCATCGGCCCACTGCTAGCGCGTTTGGGATTTGCCAAAGTGCCCTTGCCCGGTGGGTGCGCCATCGGCGCCCGACCGGTTGAACTTCACGTTCGCGGTTTGCAAGCCCTCGGTGCCGAAGTCCACATCGACCACGGCACGGTTCACGCTTACGTCAAAGGGCCGAACCGCCGCCTGAAAGGAGCCAAAATTTATTTGGACTACCCCAGCGTCGGCGCCACTGAAACTTTGATGATGGCGGCGACTCTGGCTGAAGGAGAAACCGTGATTGAAAATGCGGCTCAAGAGCCGGAAGTCGCAGATTTGGCGAATTTCTGCCGCGCTATGGGAGCAAAAATTCAAGGCGCTGGCACGAATACGATCGTCATTTCGGGAGTTCCTAAGCTGCACGCGGTAGACTATCCAATTATTCCCGATCGCATTGAAGCCGGAACATTTTTAGTAGCCGGAGCCATCACTCACTCGGAAATCAGTTTGTCGCCGGTAATTCCCGACCACCTGACCGCAGTCATTGCCAAATTGCAGACAATTGGGGCGAAAATTATTGCAGAATCCCCCGACATTTTGCGGATAGTTCCCGGCCAAACTCACTCGGCCACAGACATCGAAACTCTGCCTTACCCCGGTTTCCCCACAGATATGCAAGCTCAGTTTATGGCTTTGCTGACGCTGAGTGAAGGCGACAGCTTGATCAAAGAAACCGTGTTTGAGAATCGCTTGCGCCACGTAGCAGAACTCAACCGCATGGGCGCGGACATTCGCCTTAAAGGCAATGTAGCGATTGTGCGGGGAGTGTCGCGGCTGTCGGGTGCGCCTGTCGTGGCAACAGATTTGCGGGCTTCGGCGGCGTTAGTGCTAGCGGGACTTGCAGCCGATGGTGTCACCACCATCAGCAGCTTGCAGCACTTAGACCGCGGCTATGAGCAGTTAGAGGTGAAACTGCAAAAATTGGGAGCTAAGTTGCGGCGCGTCAAAGAGGGTACAGACCCGGCGACTGCTGAGGCTCCTGTCAATCCCGCGCGATCAGGTTTAAAGTAGTCAGAAGGAAGAAGGAAGAAGGAAGAAGGAAGAAGGAAGAAGGAAGAGGAAAAAAGGAAGAAGCAAAAGAATTCCTCATGCCCAATTCCCCATGCCCCATGCCCAATTCCCAATTCCCAATTCCCAATTCCCCATTCCCAACTGACTAAAATGTCGAACATACCGCTCATCGGTTTAAAAGCAGACCAGTTTCGCCACCCGCTAGACTTGGAAGCTACCAGCACTCTCAAACAACTGCCCGGCCTGGATTTGATCGTGCGGCAGTTGCTGGGACAACTTGGCGAACAGTTTTTTATGCTGGAAAATCTGGCTTCCAGCGTCCAAGTCGGCGAAAATCAATTGCCCCACCTGCATCAATTGCTGTTGGATGCCTGCAAAACTCTGGATTTGGAGCCGCCGCAGCTTTATGTCCGCCAGCATCCGATGCCGAATGCTTACACCTTTGCGATGCGGGGAAAACAGCCTTTTGTGGTGATGCACACTTCTCTGATTGATTTGCTCACAGACGAGGAAGTTAAGGCAGTAATTGCTCACGAGTTGGGGCATTTGAAGTGCGAGCACGGAGTTTACCTGACTCTGGCTAATTTAATTGTGTTGGCCGCAGGCCAAATTTCGCCTGTGGGAACCGTGCTCGCGCAGGGTTTGCAGGCGCAAATGTTGGAATGGTTGCGGTGTGCGGAATTTACGTGCGATCGCGCCGCCTTGCTCGCGACTCAAGACCCAAGAGTGGTAGCATCACTGTTGATGAAACTGGCCGGAGGTTCGCCGACTTTAGCTCCGAAACTGAATGTCGATGCGTTTTTGGCGCAGGCGCGCTCCTACGACGACCTCAGCAGCACTCAACTGGGAGAAATGCTCAAACAAGCTCAGACGGCTCAGTTGTCCCATCCTGTACCAGTCTTGCGCGCCAGAGAGATCGATCGCTGGGCAAGTTCAAAAGATTATGAATCTCTTGTGCAAAATCGATCGGTGTATTATGATGCTGAAACCACCAAAAAGGGCGGGTGGCGAAATTGGTAGACGCATCAGACTCAAAATCTGACACCGAAAGGTATGAGAGTTCGATTCTCTCCCCGCCCATTACTAGAAAAGATGGTGATGTATTAATAAAGAGTCTGTGAGCACCACTCAACTGGGAGAAATGCTCAAACAAGCTCAGACGGCTCAGTTGTCCCATCCTGTACCAGTATTGCGCGCCAGAGAGATCGATCGCTGGGCAAGTTCAAAAGATTATGAATCTCTTGTGCAAAATCGATCGGTGTGTTATGATGGTGAAACCCAAAAGGGCGGGTGGCGAAATTGGTAGACGCATCAGACTCAAAATCTGACACCGAAAGGTATGAGAGTTCGATTCTCTCCCCGCCCACTGCTAGAAAAGCTAGTGATGCCTTAATAAAGAACTGTGTGCTAGGTAGCCCAGTAGCTCCAAGTGCATATCTCCTCACTTGAGTTCGCCCTTGCTGGTGGCTGTCCTTGCTAGCTGAGTATTTTCCCAAATTCAGTTCAAATAACTGATGACCAACCGCACTATTACTTTCATCGGCTTTTTTATGTAATAAAAACATAAAAAGATGAGTAATCGGGCAAGCAATATACCTTCTTTGGATTTAGCTATCGTTCCATGCACAGTTTATATCCAAGATTGTATCTAAAATCACTTAAGTAAACTGTATACTCTGGATTTAGCCACAGGTAAAGCAACATTCATCGGTGAGCTCATTAACAGAAGTTTATGATATTGCCTTTGTTGATTCACAACTCTATGGCATCGATCGAGTACGAGCTCGATAAAATGCTCGTTGCTTCTGACTTCGCACCACTGAAAGATGAGAAAGATGTATCCGCTCAATAATTCGGGGCGGGCTACCCACTCAGGAACGATTTTGCGTCATTTGAGGTGCATCGTTGAGCGATTTACTCCGGATTATTGAGCGGATACAGAAAGATGTTACGCTTTATAACGAAAAAAAAAATTATCTACCCCTTTAGATAGACTAATAGTCATTCCCGGAGCTGTTAAGCTTGCGCCCAATTCTAGCAGATGGTGAGTTTATCAGCACTAAGGGAAATACCGTCATCAGCAACCTCGATTATGATTTCTTAACTGTTTGGCAAAACAAGTCTAATAGCAGATATCACATTAAGTGATTACCAAAAACTGAATGTAGACGAATTTTTGGCGCAGGCGCGAGCCTACGACGATCTCAGCACCACTCAACTCGGAGATATGCTCAAACAAGCTCAGACGGCTCAGTTGTCGCATCCTGTACCAGTATTGCTGGCCAGAGAGATCGATGGCTGGGCAAGTTCAAAAGATAAAGATGAGTAATCAGGCAAGCATTATATCTTCTTTGGATTTAGCTATGGTTCCAGGGACAGTGTATATCCAAGATTGTGTCTCAAATCAGTTAAGTAAACTGTATACTCTTGATTTAGCCACAGGTAAAGCAACATTCATCGGTGAGATCATTACAGAAGTGTATGATATTGCCTTTGTTGATTCACAGCTCTATGGCATCGATCGAGAAGGCGACACAACCCAGCTCGTTAAAATTGACATCAAAACGGGCCATACGACTGTCATTGGGGATACAGGCTTTGCTACAGCCGGCTTGGCTTATAATGCCCAACGTCAAACCCTTTATGCCAGCACAGCTAAACAACTGATTGCCCTGGATCTCAAAACAGGAAAAGGTACACCAGTAGCTACCGTAGCTAATAAAGACTACAACTGTGGCGAAGTTGCCTTTGATAGCAATGGCATAGCATATATCACATTAATTGGCTACCAAAAGAAGAAATTACTTGCTAGATGCAATCTCGATACTAGCGAAGTTAAAACTATTGGTGATACCGGATTTCCTGGTATTGGCAGTATGGAATTTGTTGGCAATGTCCTTTATGGCGTTACCGGCAGATTTTTTAATTTGGGAAAAGACGGTCAATTAATCCGCATTAATACCAAGACAGGTAAAGGCACATTAGTGGCTCAAACCAAGCCTAGCGGTCGTTGGGCAGGAATTGCGGTTTATCATCAACCAGCAGCAGAAGTGATTCCCACCATCACTTCAAAAGTTAAGACTGAAACGGCACAAGGTGCAACAACTACTACAACGGGTGACGAAACTATGAAACTGTTAACGATTGATACCAAAGAAAACTGTTACGTTATCAATACCGCTCAGATGAATAGCTTGCAACAAAATGTTGCTAAGTCTCTGACATTAGACCAAGGAACTTTTGACATCCAAATTACCAGTGGTAGCTACAGTTATAGTGCCGACAATACCGTTGGTGAGCCTTTTGTTTTTCTCTGGATTTATGGACTTGAGGGCAGTACCTTTATCAACACAAAAACAGGTGTTGAGACAGGTGGAACTTGGGCAACTTTAAACGGCTATAACGACAAATTGCAGTTTGATATCAAAGAAAAAGCTGTAGTCTGTGCTTTATTCTTTGATATCTATAGTGCTGATAATCAAGGGCAAGTCACTGTTTCAATCACTGGCAATCAACAGTTGAACCCCCAAACTTTAACCGTTGATAGCAAGGAAAACTGCTATTCGCTGGATGGCAATTATCTCTCCACTCTTAAAAAAGCCAATGCTAATTCTATCGAGTTAGCCCCAGGGAACTATCGCGTCAAGATTCGGGAAAGCAATGCCACTTATGGAGCAGAAGCAAAAAATTTCCAATTAGAACCTTGGGCGTTACTCTTGATTCAAGGGGGAAAATTTATCTCCAAGTTGACAGGAATTGAACTTAGCGAAAGTTGGTGTTCCTTAAATGGCTTCAAAGATGACGTTATTTTTGAAGTCAAAGAAAAAACAACCATCTCCGGCTTCTTTTTTGATACCTACATTGAAGATAACCAAGGGCAAGTTGTTTTAGAAATCAACAACATCAGTGATCTAGAAGTACGCCAAGAATATCTAACAAAGTGTCCACCATTACAGATTGATCAGGGCAGCAGCGAAAGCACTGTTAGTGTAGTTGGTGGTGGTCGCACAACTAGCTCTAGTAATACAGCAGTTACCACTGGTGGTACAACTAGCTCTAGTAATACAGCAGTTACCACTGGTGGTACAGCTAGCTCTAGTAATACAGCAGTTACAACTGGTGGTACAACTAGCTCTGGTACTGAAAATATCAATATTAGTAGCAGTGGATTTAACTTCACTTTTGACCAAGATCAGATGGAACAAATGTGGCAGCAAATGGCAGCCCAAATCAATACTTCCATCACAGTAACAGGTGACCCGAACGAGAAAAAAGAAGCTTATTGGGACAATTTGGAAAAATGGCTGCTTAAAGGCTATCAAACTCAAGCTAAAGACTTAGCGATGAAGGTAGCACGGCTGGAGTTTATGCTTAAAACTCTTACCCAACAAATGGAAGTTAGTTTTAATCAGAATTTCCACAATTGGTCGGGATACTTCAACAAAAATCTCAACGACTTATTTATTTCCCGAATCCCCCGCATTGTTAGCGAGCAGGTGAATTTAAGAATCTCTGAACAAACCCAAGAGATTAAAAGCTTAGTGCTGCAACAAATGCAAACCGAACTCAATGAGCGTGTTGAGTCCGTCGTTAATCTCAAAGTGTCTAATCAGACTCAAGAAGTTAAGAACCTCGTAGTTCAGCAAATGCAAACTGAACTTGAGCAACGGATTGAGAATGTAGTTAACATCAAAGTTGCCAATCAGTCTACAGAGATTAATACCCAGGTAATTAATCAAATATCGACTGATATTGATGAGCGCATTAGTAACTCCGTTAATGTCCAAATCGCCAATCAATCTCAAGAGATCACTAATCAGGTAATTCAGCAACTCCAACATACTATTGATCAGCGTGTTGAGAATGTGGTGAGCATCAAGATTTCCGATCAAACCCAGAATGTGAAGAATCTGGTGATTCAGCAGATGCAAACTTACATCGATCAACGCATCGATAATGTCGTGAACCTGAAAGTGTCTAATCTATCTCAAGATATTAACACTCAAATTGTTCAGCAAATTCAACACGACATCGATCAGCGGATTAATGCGGTAGTTAATCTCAAAATTGCTGACCAAAGCCAAAACATTAAAAATCTGGTGATTCAGCAGATTGAATCTAACATTGATGCTCGCATCAATACGGCTGTTAATCAATCTAGCACTAGCAACGTGCAGTTAGTGACTAATAATATTGTCAACGATCTTGACAATCGCATTAATGTTAGCTTGGATAACAAGATTCTCAACTTCCGTAATGATGTCTCTGCTATCGTCCAAACTGAGCTTAACCAAAACTTCACGCAGAACCTCAAAAATACGATTTTTGCAGAATTGAAACAACAACAATTCTACCTGGATATAAACTTGATCAAGGCAGAAGTTGAGAACTTCTACTCTAATCTTGCACAGTTTGAGAATCAGTTCTATTTACGCATTGAACAAGGGGACACTCAACTGTATAACTGGACGCTGGAACAACTTATTGCTCTCCAAGGTTGCTTAACAGATCGTCAGGCGTTAGTCGATATGTTTGAATCTTTCGCCACTAAACTCAAAGACGAATTAGATAATGCTGAATGCGTTCGTCCCGATCGTTTTGGTTCTTGGGTAAGAACAGATATGCGGTCACAATTTCAACCTAGCCAATCTCCGCAATTACCACCACGTTAATCAGTAGTAGGTAGACATATCTTGGGTGTCCGAAGAAAGGAACGAAGCCATCCCAAACCGCAAGCGAATTGCTTCGTTCCTCTATTCGGACATGATGGTATTGATTTATGTTCACCGCCCACTGCTAAAAAAGCTTAATAAATCTAGGGTTCCAGGTAGGCCACCGGGAACCCTAATTTATATGGCATCGGGAATCGGGCATCGGGAATTCCGAATTGGTAACTAATGACAACAGTCAACAGTCAACAGTCAACAGTCAACAAATTTTATGGGTGAAATCGCCGCTTTAGGCGCTGCATTTGTCTGGGCTCTATCTTCCACCATCTGGCAGCGAGTGGGACAGCAAATCCCCGCAGTGGTGCTCAACTTGCTCAAAGGTGCGATCGCCCTTTTCATGCTCCTTGCCACTGTACTAATTTTAGGAAAATCTTTACCCGCAATCCACCCTAATATTTTAGCAATGCTGCTAATTAGCGGCGGCCTAGGAATTGGCATCGGAGACACCGCATTCTTTATCGTATTAAAATATTTAGGCGCGAGGCGAACGCTGCTTTTAGAAACCCTCTCTCCCCCTTTAACAGCTTTATTGGGCTTAATATTTTTGCAAGAAAAGTTATCGCCCATTGCTTGTACAGGCATTCTTTTAACAATCTGCGGGGTAGCGTGGGTAATTGCCGAACGAACAGCCGAAACAACCTTATCATCAAAACATATTTGGCAGGGATTAGGTATTAGTTTATTAGGACAAACAAGCCACGCCGCTGGAGCAATTTTATCCCGCGCCGCCTTCACTCAAATAGATATTGATCCTTTGTGGACGGCAGCTTTGCGTTTGAGCGGTGGTATGGCAGTCATGCTGTGCTTTTTAAAGCCAACAAACCTTGACAGTTTCAAACAATTAAAATCCTCAAAAATATTAGCTGCCATAATTCTGGCAGCTTTTTTAGGAACCTATCTCGGAATTTTCCTGCAACAGACTTCGTTGAAATATGCACCCGCAGCAATCGCCCAAACACTCAGTTCTACCAGTCCCCTATTTATACTGCCTTTAGCGGTGCTGGCGGGCGAAAAAGTGAGCATTCGGGCTGTTTTGGGGGTAGTTGGTGCGATCGGCGGAATCGCCTTATTATTGGGTTTGAAGTGATTAGATTTGATATCAATTCCGGTGCCACCGGAATGATTGTTGACTGTTGACTGTTGACGGGCGGGTCGAAAAACTGAATGGTTGAGTGTTAACTGTTGACACTAATAGGCACGGCGCCGTCTCGAAAGCAATGGGTAATATTAATTCCGATGCTACCGGATTTGATATCACAACTCCGACAAGTGGAAACAAAACTCTACGGAGAGATTGAGAAGCAAATTGCAAACGCTCACCAGAATCAAGAGGAAGGGATTTATGCTTATAATACTTGGGTAAAACAATTGGCAGAAATCCGTAAGGATTTTGGTCTGATTATCCGCTAAATCACGAAGGCCACAGCTAATCCGAATACTTGAATCTGAGAAAGCGCGATCGCCCTTACATCCCAACTTGTCAAAAAGCGCGTGAAGCGCAGCTATCCCGTAGGGAATCGCCCTTATATTATTTAGAGAAGAAACGGCCAGCATAATATTTCTTCATCGATTCGTGAGAAATAATCCCCTCACAAGATTCGTCTCTCGGCAAATCTCCTCTCGCTTCCTGCCAAGGCATTTCACTGCAAATCATTCGTTCCAAAGTTGCATCATCATACTCAAAATAAGCATCAGCAACTTCCTCGATAAATTCCCCGATTTTTTGGGGAAGTTTCGGTTGTTCGATTTTCTCTGTAATTGGTTCCCAACTAAATTGTCGTTGATAGTTTTCTAATAAATCAGGAATAACCGGCCCGTGAATCCCTGCTTGAAAATCTGCATCAAATAGTGGCTTGCCGTAAACTCCTAAATACCAAGCTTGAGCGTAATACATAAGTTTTTGTAGCTTGTAGGCGTTGATTGCTACATTAGTTTGGGCGGCTAACCAAATAAAAGCATTTGCAATATCTTGCTCACTCACTTTTACTGAATTACCTGGAACCGCAACAACTTTGAGTTGACCTTCGCCTATCTGTTCCAAGAGTTCAGAAACTGACAAGTTAAATTCTGCGGCAATTTGCTCAACTCTTTGCCAAACTGGAGAACTCACAGTTATTTGATATTCATTTTTTGTTGAGATAGCTTCAGTCATGGTCGTCCTTAGAGCTGACTTAAATAATTCTAGCAAACAGTGCGGAATAATGACGTAATGCAGTCTTTTCTAAGCATTATAACTCAAGTGCAACTCACCCACAATCGGCAATTCAAATACATTACTCTCTCGCAACCGCTTGGAGAAAAACATAACTTCCAGATTTTCAATTTCCTCCGTGTCAGGATTGAGACGAGCCACAATTCCATATTCTAGTTCTTGCGATTCTTGCTCTGCATAAGGCGAACATTTATTGACGTACAAAATATCCCCAATAGCATCATATTTAAAAGTTAGTTTTTCTGCCATATTATCTCTCCTTGGGTAACATTTTTTGTTAAGTAAGCTGTCACGATCCAATAGCGCTCTCTCGGAACTGTATCATTCACAACAGCTACTACAACATACCTACCCTTGCGACCCTTACCATACTGCTGTGAAAATAGAAAAGTATTGCCGAAACGTAAATCACATCGAACCTCATCTGGGTCAGCTAGAGTTTTAGCAATTCTTTCCTGATAAGATGGTAGCAAATCGGGATGTGTATCAACAATATGTAGTTCTCGCTCTTCAGTGAGTTCAACCTCGCTATCGAGATATGGACAGAAAAATTGTGTTGTCACATTCCTCCATTCTTGCCAGTCCTAGTTACCTAACTTTTAGATTACCATAATTACCTGACAAGTTTAGCGATCGCCCATCCCAACCCAACTTCTCAAAAAGCACGCGCGGCGCAGATATCCCGTAGGGAATCGCCCCTGCTTGACCGATCGCCTCAACTCTGGTTAATATACAAGAGTAAGCTTTGGAGAGAGTGCTTGAAACTGCCCAATTATGAAAGAGCAGTCGTTCCTGAAAAGAAAATTACCGAATATCTGCTCTCTCTCACCCACCGCGACGGGAAAAGCAAAGCAAAATTTTTTTTACGGTTTGGTTTTTCAGTTGATGCTTGGGAAATCATGGCAACTGCCTTGCTGCGTCATGCCGCCGACCATGAATTAGCTAAAATTGAAGAATCTCCTTTTGGCAGTCGGTACGTTATTGAAGGAGAAATGCTAGCAGCAGATGGCAGAAAACCCTTTGTGCGTTCTGTTTGGTTTATTGAAACCGGAGGCGACACTCCCAGGCTAGTAAGTGCCTATCCACCAGATTAAAAAATAAAATGATTCAAGAACTTGACAGCATTGTTTTAACAATTGATATCCCCGAAAAAAATTTAAGCCAAGGCGATATTGGCACAGTTGTTTTAGTACATCAAGGTGGGGTAGGATATGAAGTAGAATTTGTTACCTTGACGGGGAAAACATTAGCTATTATTTCACTCTTTAGCTCCCAAGTCCGTCTCATAGGTGATAGAGAAATTGCTCACGCCCGGATGCTAGCTTGAGCGTTATCTAAATGGAAGCAAAAACATTATGAACACTCACAGATTCACAGGCATCATTTACAAAGAAGAAGATAGATACATTGCCGAATGTCCAGAAATCGGCACAGTTGACCAAGGCGAAACCATAGAATAAGCGATCGCCAATCTTAAACAAGCTACAAAACTCTATCTCGAAGAATGTCCATTATTAGAGCCCCGACTTATTAAAGAAGCCGGAGCTCTAGCTACTCTTACAAATTGCAACTCATATCCCCAGATAATTGACTGAAACGCGCATTTTCCCGATAGTCTACCGGACAGTCAATCACGCAAGGGACATCTTGAGCAAGGGCTTCTTTCAGAATCGGAATGAAATCCGTTGCAGATTCTACTCGATAGCCTTTTAAACCCATACTTTCGGCAAATTTCACAAAATCGGGATTGCCAAATTTGACGAAATCGGAATGACCAAAATAATCTTGCTGCTTCCATTCAATTAACCCGTAACCGCCGTCATTAAAGATCAGCGTCACAAAATTAGTACCGACTCGCAAAGCAGTTTCTAACTCTTGGCAATTCATCATAAAACCACCGTCGCCGGTGGCTGCTATTACTTTGCGATCGGGATAAACGAGTTTTGCAGCTACCGCACCCGGAATCGCAATTCCCATCGCCGCAAAGCCGTTGGAAATCAAACAGGTATTCGGGCGATCGCAATGATAGTGCCGCGCGATCCACATTTTGTGAGCTCCCACATCAGATATTAGAATATCTTCCGGGCCCAGGATTTGCCGCAAATCGTAAATGAGTTTTTGTGGCTTGATCGGGAAACCGTCGTCGGCTGCATATTGTTCGTACCCAGCCCGAATATCCGCCCGCAATTGCTTAGCAAAAGGGTCTACTTTCTCCATGCGATCGGCACGCTGCAAAATTTCATTGAGAGAATCAGAAATATCCCCCACAACTTCTATAAGAGGAATATAACTGCTGTCAATTTCTGCTGGCAGAGCTCCAATATGAATAATCGGAATTTTTCCTTCAGGATTCCACTTCTTCGGGGAATATTCAATCAAATCGTAGCCAACAGCAATCACTAAATCCGTTTCTTCAAAAGCACAGCTAATGTAATCGCGTTTTTGCAAGCCCGTTGTCCACAGTGCCAAAGGATGAGTGTAAGGAATTACCCCTTTGCCCATGAAAGTATTAGCTACAGGAATATTCAATCGAGTAGCAAATTGTGTCAAAGCATCGCTGGCGTTAGCGCGGATCGCGCCGTTTCCTACTAAAAGCAGAGGACTTTTTGCCTTGGAAATTGCCACAGCGGCTTTATTCAAGCTTTGGTAAGCGCCAAAAGTTTTTTCGCGGTTGTCTTTGGCGAGCGGCTGTCCTTCAGCAGGCATTGCTGCGATGTTTTCAGGTAAGTCAATGTGAACTGCTCCCGGCTTTTCACTTTGAGCTACTTTAAAGGCTTTGCGGACAATTTCTGCCGTCGTGCTGGGGCGAACAATTTGAGCATTCCACTTAGTAACTGGGGCAAACATGGCGACCAAATCTAAATATTGGTGCGATTCTATGTGCATTCTGTCTGTGCCGACTTGTCCGGTAATTGCTATTAAAGGAGCGCCGTCTAAGTTGGCGTCAGCAACTCCTGTCATTAAGTTAGTTGCGCCAGGGCCCAAGGTGGACAAGCAAACGCCGGCTTTGCCTGTGAGACGACCGTAAACGTCTGCCATGAATGCGGCGCCTTGTTCGTGGCGAGTAGTAATAAATTTAATTGAAGAGTTTCTCAGGGCTTCTAGAACTTCTAAATTTTCTTCTCCGGGAAGTCCGAAGACGTATTCGACGCCTTCATTTTCTAAACATTTTACCAATAGTTGAGCTGTGTTCATTTCCGTTTTTCTCCTCGGTTAATGGGGGTTGTGGGTCTTTCTTTTTCAACCGATCGCCAAAAAAATACAAATGGGAATTTTTAACCGCAGGTAAACGCAGATAAACGCAGGCTTATGTAGATTTGTGCGATCGGTTGATAGAGTGGGATGTTATTTCACCCACACTGTTTTTATGTTAACAAATTCGTGCATTCCTTGGATGCTCAATTCGCGTCCGTAACCGGAGCGTTTGATGCCGCCGAAGGGCAATCTCGGGTCGGATTTTACTAAGCCGTTGATGAATACGGCGCCTGCTTCTAGTTCGGAAATAAACCGATCGCTCTCTTCTCTTACTGTAGTCCAAGCTGACGCACCCAAGCCAAAAGATGTGCTGTTTGCCAGTTCGATCGCCTCATCGATGCCTGCAACCCGGAATACTAAAGCTACGGGCCCGAAAAATTCTTCTTGACGCGCAGCAGCCTCCGGGGGGATCTCTGCCAAAATAGTTGGCAAGTAGAAATTGCCGCCATTCTCTGACAATGGGCGGCCGCCTGTCAGAAGTTTTGCTCCCGATTGGATGCAAGTTTGCACTTGCTTGTCCAAGTCTTTGAGGATTGCCGGAGTAGCTAAAGGGCCGATATCGGTTTCGGGCAACATCGGATCGCCTACTTTTAATTGCTCGATTTTTTCGACAAATCCTTTGATGAATTCGTCGGCAATCTCTTCGGCTAAAATAAAGCGTTTGGCGGCGATGCAAGATTGACCGTTATTCAGCATCCGCGATGTCACAGCAGTTGATAAAGCTACTGCTAAATCAGCACTGGGCATCACAATAAATGGGTCGCTTCCTCCTAATTCCAGTACAACTTTTTTCAAGTTTTTGCCCGCATTGGCTGCCAAACTTTCACCCGCTGGCTCGCTACCGGTGAGAGTTGCTGCTTTTATACGATCGTCCGCAACGATATCAGCTACTTTGTCGGCGCCCACTAACAAAGTTTGAAAAACTCCTTCGGGAAAGCCAGCTTCCCTGAAAATTTCTTCGATTTTCAAAGCGCACTGAGGCACGTTGGAAGCGTGTTTGAGCAAGCCGACATTGCCCGCCATCAGTGCTGGCGCCGCAAACCGAAAAACTTGCCAAAATGGGAAATTCCACGGCATGACGGCTAAAATAGCCCCTAGTGGTTGGTAGCGGACAAAGCTGCTGCTAGCGTCAGTGGTTGCCGGTACGTCTGCCATAAATTGAGCAGCATTTTTGGCGTAATAGCGGCAAACTAAGGCGCATTTTTCGACTTCGCCGATCGCAGATTTGAGCGTTTTGCCCATTTCCTGGGTCATCATTTCAGCGTAAATTTCGCGATCGCGTTCCAAGATGTCTGCCGCTTTCTGCATCCACAGAGCTCGCTGCTCAAACGGCAGGTGGCGGTATTTGTTAAAAGCTTGCTGTGCTAATTCCAGCTTAGCTTCGATTGCCTCATCCGCGATCGGCTCGAAAGTTTTCAGCGTTTCTCCCGTTGCCGGGTTGATAGTAGCAATAGCCATTGTTTCATCTCCTGTGTGAAAAACACAAAACTCCCTGCTAGTTTTCCGCCTAGGCAGGGAGTTGTATCAAGGTATTACAAAATAGGAATTTACCAGCCACGTTTTCTTTCAGGTCTTGCCAATTTGCAAGTGTCGCGATTTGTTTAAATTTCTCTACTTTTAATTATAGTTCAGAGTCTCGATCGCAAATCTTAAGAAAATTTGTCTTTCTGAAATCACGCACAAATCTCAAGAACAGGCTTTCCGGCCTGTTCCACAAAAGTTAAATGTTCTTGTGGGGCGTCCCGCCCGCCCCTGAAAGCTTTATTCACAATTAAGGCTGCAAGATGGATGAAATATCTTGTCGGGTGTCGCGCCCGCCTTGCATTCTCAAGAACAGGCCCGACGGCCTGTTCCACTACACATTTCTCAATTCCCCTCCCTCAAACAGACTGTTCCTGGACGTAATCCTGCACGTAAGACTGATAGTAATACCTGCTGCCTTTATCGTTATTCGCCACCATTCCCAACAGCGGAATTCCCGCCATTTTTAAATCTTCAAAAGCCAACACCAGCGCCTCCCGCTGAGTTTGATGCAGCCCTACTACCAGCATCAATCCGTTAGTGTGAGCCGCCAACAAATTCGCATCCGCCAAACCTAAAAGCGGCGCAGTATCGTAAATAACTAAGTCAAAATGACTTGACAAAGCTGCCATTAAATGCTGCATTTTTCGGGAAGAAAGCACCTTTGTGGGATCGAGAGGAACCGGGCCGGAAGTTAACACAAACAAATTTTCATCACGGGGCGATCGCACAATCACCTTTTGCACATCCACATCATCAGCAATCACATTGTGCAGGCCTTGCCAATTCGGTAAACCCAGCATTTCGTGTACCTGCGGGCGCCGTAAATCCCCATCCACCAACAGCACTTGCTGCCCCATTGCAGCCGCCGCCCGCGCCAGATTTACTGCTACCGTAGACTTGCCATCACCTACTTGACAAGAAGTAATTACACAAGAATTAATCGGAGTTTCAACGTTTAGTAAGCGAATATTAGCATTGAGCGATCGAAAAGCTTCTTGAAAAGCATCCGTCGGCATCGGCGACATTGCCACATCCACCGGGCTTGTCTCAGCAGGAGGAAGTCTCAAAATTTTATCGCTAGCAGGAATTACCCCCAACAAAGGCAGGCGAATCGACTGTTTGACATCCTCTGGAGTTTGGAACACCGTTTTATTTTTAAACCGTTCCGCCAACTGCGCCGTCAGCATACCAAACAGCAAACCAGCCAATCCCCCCACAGCCAAATTCAAAGGCATAATCGGAGCAACAGCCATCAACTCGCCATTTTTGTAGCGCGGAATTTCCGGCTTAGCAATAACTTCCCAAGCCACCTCTTTTTTACCCACAGCTTCAAGCTGCAAAGCTTGCTGTTTTGCCAGCAAACCATTCAGCGTATTGTTAGTTAAATCCAACTCGCGCTGCAAATCCGAATAGCGCCGCAAAATCACTGGTAATCCTTGAGAGTATTGATTCAACTGCTTAGCAGCTTGTTCCAAAACTTGATTCCGCACGCCCAGCACCTGAATTAAATTAGCAGTACCAATAAACTGCTCGATTAACTTAATCCGCACCGGATCTTGAAAAGCCAGCACTTGCGAATTTACCTTAGCCAAATCAGTTCCCAGAACCTGTTGGGCTTCTTTCTTCAACAAAGGAATCAGGTTCTTGCGCTGTTCTCGCAACAATTGCATTTGCGGAGTTTCGTCTGTAAACGTAGCCGAGTTAATCGCAATTTGCCCTTCTAATTGCTGCAATTGAGTCAGCATCGCTTGATAGCGGGGAGCTTGACTCAGAGCCGAGGCCATCAGCGCTTGCTTCTGGTTTAATCCGAGCTGATTTTGCAGATTGGAATAGAGCAATCTCTGCTGATTGAGCTGCGATTGCGCTTCCAATCTTTGCGTTTGAAGTTGGCTAATTTGCTGCGCGAGTTGTTGGGTTTGAATTTGCGGGTCGATGAAATTGTACTGCTGCCGCAATTTTTGAATTTCTGTTTGCAGAGCTTGTTGGCGCTTTCGCTGGTTGGGAATTTGCGATTTCACAAAATCCAGAGTCTGACTAATTTGAGTTGTGGTATCTTGCACGCTGTAGTTGCGGTAGCCTAGCGCCACTTTTTCCAAAACAAACTGAATTTTTTTCGGGTCATAATCCCGATATCTAACTTCGATAATCTTGGTATTTTTGAATCGATTAATTGACAACCTACTTTCCTGAGAAAACGGCAAATTATCTGCTTTTTGGTTCAAGAGGTAGTTGTAATTTATTTCGGGATACTTAGCCTGCAACTGTTTAATAATCGGCGACATTACTTGCGGGCTTTGCAAAACTTGAATTTGGGATTCGTAGTCAAAACCTGCCTTGTCGGTCGTCGCGGGGCCCGCTGGTTGCAGTTTCAGCTCACCGGAGTATATCTTGGCTAAAGTATTTTGCGTAACCGCTGGTTCTACTAATAATTGAAAGCGCCCTTCGTACTCGCTTTTTTGATTCAGTGTCCAGGCGAAAACTCCGGTAGTCACTGCCGCTGCTACGCCGATGACTAAGATGGAGCGACTGCGGCAAACTTCCCAAAAACTTAACTCTTCTGCCTCGGTTTTGTTTCTGCCTAAAAATTGATCTTCTTCATAAAGCCCCGAAGAGATTTTTTGCAGATTGGCGGCTTTTTTATGATTAAACAGTGCTACTTGTGATTGTTTCCCTGGTTTCATTGGATTTCTACAACTTATTAGTTTAAAGGTCTGTCTTGGTAGCGGAGTTTCAGGAAATCGGTTGATTCCTAGATATTTCATTACCAAACCGCAATTTTTTATAGAAAGCGGGTTTCTGAGGTCTTAATGCCAGTCTATTCAACTCACCGAAAAATATCGAACAATCGAAATATTCCTAACAGGGGGCTGAGAGGAGCGAGAGTCCCGCCTACATTATCCGAGAACGTAGCGCGACCCGATCGCCTTACCATAATTACATCATTATTTTGCAGTTTGGGATTAGTTTCTTCATTGGCAGTTGCGGAAAAATTCACCTTAACATTTAGCTGCGAAACGGTGCCGTTAGGATTGAGGCGAATTAAATTCACTGAATCCATTTCTGCCCGCGCTTTATTAAAACCTCCCGCTGCTACCAGCGCTTGATTTAAAGTAGTGTTGGGCAGCACCGCAATCGCTCCCGGTTTCACGACTTCTCCTACAATGTTCACCCTAATCGTATCCGGTGAAAAATTAGAATTAGCAACTTGTTCGTCTTGGGTTGCATCGAGGTTTTCGGCTTTGGGAACGATTACCGTATCTCCCTGTTGCAGCGCTAAATCTTGGGATACATCTCCCCCTTCCAAAAGTTGCCACAAATTCACATTAATAATTTGTTCGGTACCCGCCCGCGTCAGGCGGCGAACTTGTATTTGTCTGATATCAGCTACCGGCGTAATGCCGCCCGCCATTTTAATTGCCCTCGTTACAGTTTGCTGCAAAACATTTTCCCCGCCGTTGGTTTCGCTAGCAGCAAACAAACCAGAATTTTCACCCATTTCATTCTCTTGTACCCTACTTTGAGCCTCTTTTGCCAAAGTATAAGTACCGGGGCGAGTTACTTCGCCCACCACAGCAATATTAATTGGTTGAGTGCTTTGTCCGGTAATGTTAGCTACTGCTAAAGTCGGTGCTTCTTGGCGGTTGAGGCTAGTTACAGTGGGAATAAATATAGTATCGCCGTCGCGCAAAGTCATATCGGCCCGCAAATCGCCGTTTTGCAATAATTCCCACAAATCCACACTAATAATTTGTTCCGCTGCGTTGCGCTGGGGGCGGCGGATTTTGATTTGCCGCACGTCTGCTGACTGGGTAATTCCGCCGGCCATTCGCAGAGCCCGCGATATCGTTGGCATTTGAGTTCCCATTTGCTCTGCTGTGCCTCCGGGGCCTGCTGCTGAGGATATTGTATAGGCTCCGGGGCGGTTGATTTCGCCCGCGATCGCAATTTGCAAAGGACGCGGCGCCAGCAGTTTCAAGGTAATCCAGGGACGTTTAAGGTATTTGCCGTATTTGTCTTTAACAGCATTAGAAGCTTGTTCTAGCGTCATCCCGTACACCGAAACGCTGCCAATTAACGGCAAATTCAGGGAACCGTCTGCCTGTACTTGGTGTTGACCGTTGGGGCCGCTGTATTCCGGGACGTTGAAGATGTCCATTTGAATACGATCGCCCGCTCCCAAAGTGTAAACTTCCGATCGTACACTTGAAGGTTCACTTGCCGGCAATCCCGGCAATCCCGGCACTGCCGGTACTGGTACAGGAACAGGAGAACCCGCATCAGCAGGAGGAGGAGGAGGAGGAGGCATCAACTGGGCCGCCGCAGGAGATAAACCCACCGCCGCCAGCACTGACACTGTTAAACTTTGAATCATTAAACTTTTGACAGCATTGCTTGCCCAATAACTTAGCTTGCAGCTTTTGCTGGAAACCTCTGCCTCAGCCCCTTTCCTTGCAGGAAATGGGAGAAATTCTTCACCCTCCCTATCCGCGAAGGGGACACAAGGGTGAGATTTTTTCTCAACTTGTACGCCGTGCGAATAACTTTTCACCACCATCGCTTTTTGCCCCTATCCTCATCCAACCCCGCCAACATCAAATGTAACCCAACTGTTCTAACTTGGTCAGAACTTTTTTAACACTCTCTTCCACACTTTCTCGCTCTGTGTAACAAATAATCTCAGGATTAAGCGGTTCTTCATAAGGATCGTCAATTCCCGTAAAACCCTTAATTTCTCCTGCTCTCGCCTTAGCGTATAACCCCTTGACATCGCGACCTTCGCAAACTTCTAACGGCGCTGTGATATATACTTCAACAAAATTGGGCTCCATTGCTCTAATTTCGTCGCGAATTGCTCTGTATGGGCTAATAGCTGCGGTCATTACGGCTACTCCATTGCGGCTCAGCAGGTGAGCTACAAATCCAATCCGCCGAATATTAGTATCTCTGTCTTCTTGGCTAAATCCCAAACCTTTTGACAAGTTGGTGCGAACGACATCTCCATCTAATATTTCCACTTTGCAACCTCTTGCCTTCAATTCAGGTTCGAGAGCTTTGGTGATAGTTGTCTTGCCGGAGCCGCTCAGCCCGGTGAACCATAGGATAAAACCTTTTTCCATTTTCAGCCGTTAATTAGTAACTGGGAAATTATTAAGACGTAAAACTTTATAGATGCTGTTCCCTTTTTTCTATTATCGTTACTCGCGGTGTCATATTGGCAATATTTACGCGCCAAAAATGAGAAATCAAAATTTGCGATCGCTCCTGCGGTCACTTAGTAACAAAATTGTGCGCTCGCTGCATAATTCCCGATTTATTATTTGTCAAGTCTTTACACAGTAAAATTCAATTCGCGATCGCCCACGCCGAACATCTATCCGCAGGGTACGCACGGAACACGTTAGCTTACATTATGCCAAAATGACAAACGCCGAACATCTATCTACAGGGTTAACCGCACGGATCACCTGACTGAGCCTTTCGCAATCTCAAATCTCCAATCTCAAATGGTATTGCCTATGTCTTCCGTTTTGAAAGCAGATGTTTTGGTAGTCGGTGGCGGCACCGGCGGCACCGCTGCAGCCGTGCAAGCAGCCCGCCGAGGTGCCAAAACAATTTTAGTAAGCGAATTCCCCTGGCTGGGAGGAATGCTGACTTCGGCTGGCGTTTCGGCCCCCGATGGCAATGAATTAGCAGCTTTTCAAACCGGTTTGTGGGGCGCGTTTTTGCGGGAACTCCAGCAGCGACAGCCGGGAGGTTTGGATTGGGGCTGGGTAAGTTTTTTTACTTACGATCCCCGCACCGGTGCTGATATTTTCGCTGATTGGGTTAAATGTTTGCCGAACTTGCACTGGATTTCTGGACAAAAAGCTCAAGATGTGCTGTATGAAGGAGATCGCATTTCTGGCGTTCAGTTTGCAGATTTTACGGTTTCGGCCAAAATCACTTTAGATGCAACGGAATTGGGAGATTTGCTGGCTTTAGCGCAAGTTGGGCACCGCTGGGGTTGGGAATTCCAAGTCGAGTGGGGAGAACCCAGCGCGCCGATCGCCTCTAATGATCTCACAGAGAGCTATTCGGTGCAAGCTCCGACTTGGGTGGCAATCATGCAGGATTTTGGTAAAGGTGCGGCCGGGTCAGAAATTCCCGCGCCGCCTGTTGACAATCCCGATCGATTTCTCGGTGCTTGGGACGGTTACACTCCCGAACAATTTCTCAATTACGGCAGGCTGCCAGGGGGATTGTTGATGATTAATTGGCCGATTCGAGGTAATGATTATGGTGAAGGAGTCGATCGACTCATTAAATCTGAAGCATCTCGACAAGAATTCCTGCAAGAAAGTCTCTGGCACACTCAAAGTTTCGCCCGCTTCATTCAAACGCAACTCGGCCACCGCTACGGCTTAGCACAGAATATTTTCCCGATTTCAAGGATCGACAATCAACAAAATTCTTCCCTTCTTTCTTCCTTTGCCTTACATCCTTACTACCGAGAAAGTCGGCGCTTGCGAGGGATAAGTACAGTCAGAGAACAAGATATTTTGCCTATTGTCGGTGGAAGAGTCGCGAAGTTGCCGATAAATTCTGAGGGCATTTGTGAAACAATTGCGATCGGGAACTATGCCAATGATCACCACTACACCAGTGGCGACATTCCCTTGCAGCCAAAATCGATCCGCTGGGGCGGCCGCTGGACGGGAACTCCGTTTACCATTCCTTACAGCGCGCTAATTCCTGCGAGTACAGACGGTTTGCTAGTCTGCGAAAAAAATATTTCCGTCTCTCACATCGCCAACGGTGCAACTCGCTTGCAACCGACGGTAATGAATATTGGACAGGCTGCAGGGATGGCGGCGGCTTTGTGCGCGGAATCTGGATGTCAGCCGCGGGATTTGCCGGTGAGAGTTTTGCAAGAAGCTTTGCTGCAAGATTCCGAGGCGAGTGCGGCGGTTATTCCTTTATTTAATTTGACACGGGCTCGCTCGGACTGGCTGGATTGGCAACGCTATTATCTCGATCGGCCTGAAGCATATCCCGCCAGCGGCGAATGTCAGGAGTCAGTAGAGAAACAAAGCAGTCAAACAGCAAATACCCACAGCCAATTTTCTGGCATTTTCCGTCGCCTCGGCGAACAAGACTGGACACTAACGCTGACAAGCCCCGCATCCTTAACCTGTCAAACTTGGCAACTCGTGACTTTGGACTCGGAAACCGACAGATTTTTACACAGTTGCGAAACCGAAAAGCCTCTGACAGTATGGGGCAGGCTGAATTCGGCAGGTGCTTGGCTGCTGGCGGAATCAGTAGAATTGAAGAGGTAAGGTTTTTTGCAGAGATCCGAAAATTTCACAGAAATTTATCCTGATCGATCGGGGAGAGTCCGTATCAGTTAATAGACAATGACACGGATACTAACCCCATGCAAACTTACACACCAATTGCTTTACAGAGTCTTTTGGGCGTTACTTTGAGCGCCACTGTCGTTCGAGCCTTTGAATCCCTCGTCGGACTGCTGGAAGTTGCCACCGCTTCATACATTTTATCCGCCCAAACCGAACAAAGGGGCGATCGTTCTCCAGAAAGAGGCAGCGGACGCCGAGAGTTCAGTGAGCCTAATCTTTACACTCATCAACTACAAGCATTTTAATGACATTGGACGAAATCGATTTCCGTTATTGAGTTAGTTTCTGCCGCCCGTGTCGAGCGCTCAATCTGATTTCCTGGGAGGCTAGTTTTTCAGGTTTCCAAGGCCACTGCATTTCTTGTTTACAGTCATTAGGCTCTTCTTTTATGTGAGTGATGATAGCATATAAACCTTAAACCGCCATCTATTGAGAGATTGAATCTCGTATTTGGCGGTTTTGTATATTATTGCAACCTTCTGGGTAGTGCAATTAGGATTTTTTTTATTACTGAAGCCAGAGATTTTATTTATTCCATTTTACATCGACTTCTCACAGTTCTCATAGATCAGATGCTACGCATCTAAAGTGTCTGTTGCTTCGGGAGGGGTAGAGGGTGAGAAAGGGAGAGGGAAAGATAATTTTCCGCTTTTTATACAAGGATTTTAGGAGACAATTTAAATGCGAGATAGCTTAACTTAAGCCTGATTCCTTCTTCCTTTTTCCTTCTGATTCTTCCTTCTGATTCCTGATTCCTGATTCTATAGTTTGATAATTTCAGGGAAATTAATCCTGATCAGCCTGGGTAATGTCGTATCTCTAAATAGATACTGATACGAATACTACCCATGAAAACCTACACTGCAATTGCTTTACTGAGCCTGTTGGGCATTACCTTGAGTGCCAGCGCCGCTCAAGCTTTTGAATCTCCACTCCCCATTGTCGAAACTGCCACCGCCCAATATATGTTGTCAGTCCAAACTCAACAAAGGGGCAATCGCCCTGCTGAGAGGGGCAGACGCAGAAATTTTACTGAGCCTACAGTTTACACTCATCCGCTACAAGATTTCTAATGACACTGGACGCAAGTGATGACCACAACTGAGTGGCTTCGGGCCGTTCATTCGATCGCTCGATCGGATTTTCTGGGATTCTAGTTTTTCAGCTTAAGCGACAACTGCACTTTTTGTGGACAGTTCTGAGGAAATTATTTTTTTTGTGAGATATGATAGCATATAAACGGGAAACCGCCATGTACCTAGAGAGAGATTCTAGTATGTGGCGGTTTTGTATTGAAAACGCTTCAATTAAACAGGAACTAACCACAGGGCTCTGATCATCTGGGTTTTTCAAACGATATCCCTCGCCCTCCACGCCTTATTGTGGCATTGCACAATTTGAGGAGGATTCTTGTGGGGTGTCCCGCCTGCTGTGAAAATACAGCGGATCGGCTACGAGATCCCATCCCACAAAACCATCAAAATCTTCCCGCAATTATGCAACAGCCTTATTTTAGTCGATCGAACCGGGTTTGGGCATCCATGACTATTCAAGAATTAGGGGCTCGGAGTCGCCTCAAATTCCTGGCATCGCAACAGTTATTTACCTTCTCCCCCCCACAGGTAGGGTTTAATTTTCAACCGCTGCACTATAATTAACTTGCGATAACTAACTTATATATAGGTAAACTGTCAGCGCAGAGGGTGCAGCAATCTACTTAAATTGGCCACCAATAAGAACCACTTATGCGGTGTGGATAGCCTTTAAGCCCATGCCCCTGTTACCTCAGGGAAATTAACTAACCTGAATATTAGGGTAGCTGGCAAGCTTTCCGGCGACAGTCGGCTATGCTTGATTCGGCGCTCTCGCAATAATTTAATGGAGGATGACAAAATGCCTCCTAATTTGGCTATTTCGGGGATAGTGATGAAAAATGACTCTTTGGATCTGGTCAAAAGCCTCAGCCCTAGTGCAATGGATCAGATCATGCTATATCTGGCGTTTAGCGCCATGAGAACCAGTGGGCACAGGCACGGGGCGTTTCTAGACGCGGCCGCAACGGCGGCTAAGTGTGCCATTTATATGACTTATATGGAGCAGGACAACAACCTGCGGATGACCGGACACTTGCATCACATTGAGCCTAAACGGGTGAAGGTGATAGTTGAAGAAGTCCGGGAAGCTCTGACTCAGGGAAAATTGCTGAAAATGTTGGGCTCGCAAGAACCTAGATATTTGATTCAGTTTCCTTATGTCTGGCTGGAACAGTATGGTTGGATGCCGGGACGCCCTCGCATTCCGGGAAACAATTTGACTGTAGATGAAAAAAAATATCTTGAAGGCAAGATTCCTCCTAATCCGCCAGACGCTCAACTGATCAATTCTTTTCAGTTTATGGAGTTGATCGAGTTTCTGCATAGGCGATCGCAAGAAGATATGTCTCCAGAAAGGCGAATGCCTTTGAGCGAAGCTCTAGCAGAACACATTAAGCGGCGCTTGATCTATTCTGGGACAGTAACTCGCATTGATTCTCCTTGGGGAATGCCGTTTTATGCCCTCACCCGCGCTACTTACTCTCCCGCAGAGCAGGAAGAGCGGACATTTACTATGGTTGAGGATACGGCTAGATATTTCCGGCTGATGAAGGATTGGGCGGAAAAACAACCAAATGTGATGCGAATTATGGAGACTTTGGATATTCCGCCGGAACGGCTCGACCAAGCCCTTGAGGAATTAGATGAAATTATTCGCAATTGGGCCGATCGCTATCACAAGCGGGGCGAACCGACGATGATTTTACAAATGGTTTTTGGGCCGCAAGACGACGCTTAGTTTGATTAACTATTAATCATTAGTCATGAGTTGATTGCTTAAGACTCATAACTAATGATTAATAGCTAATAGCCCTGGGCGGCGCAACCGGGTTTTTTTCCAAAAATACTGCGTTAATCCTTTGAATTATCGTAAAAAACCAGGTTTATTGGGTCGCGAATGCGTCCGGGATTAACTAAGCTAAAAAAGCTCTCCAGGTCGCCGCTAAAATAATCGCTGCGATCGCTCCTATGAGCGTATTGAAAAAATTTACCACCTCGTTCGTCAGCCACTCAAACTTTGATTGCACCGTCGCCCCAATGACGCTCTCGATATTCGTGGCAATAAAAGCTGCAATAACACAAAAAACAATTCCTGTCAAGTCAATTAAACCGACGGCCCAACTCAAAAGCGCGATCAAAATTGAGCCGACAATACCTGCGATCGTTCCTTCCAAACTAACTGCCCCTTCCGTACCCCTAGGTACAGGCTGCAAGCTGGTAATCAAAAAAGTCCGCTTTCCGTAAGCTTTGCCGATTTCGCTGGCGCAGGTATCGGAAAGTTTGGTGCAAAAACTCGCCGCGTAACCCAGCAATAACAGGGAAATAGCATTTTGTGGCACAGACATTTTGCCTGTCTCTCCTAAAATAGATAATGCCAAAACTCCCAAAGCGCAAAAAGTAGCGGTTAAAGCCGAACCCCAGACATTTTCCGGGCCTCTGGCGCCTGAACGCTTTTCGGCTATGCCTTCTGCTTCTTTTTGAGCTTTGCCGATGCGGGTAACTCCCGATCCGACAAGAAAGTAAAACATCACGACAGCATAGCCTTGCCATCCCAAACAGCCCCAGATGAGGACGCCCAATACCCAGCCGTGAAATTGCCCAGCGGGAGTGAGCAATTTTTTAGGAGCAATGGTGGCGATCGCGAGTAAAAATGTATTTAGGGCGATCGCCACCAACCAAGGATTAGACCAAGATAAATAATTAAAGAACAATTCTGAATTCTGCATTTAGTACCTCCATGAACCAAGTCTTATTTCATCTTGCCTTCCCCGTGACCGATATTGCCCAAACCAAAGCGTTCTATGTAGACGGGCTCGGCTGCGAACTAGGTCGCGAATCGCCAAATTCTGCGATTATGGGTTTGTGTGGGCATCAAATTGTCGCCCACGTCAGCCGCGAACCTTTGGCGCCTCAGCGAGGCATCTATCCCCGGCATTTTGGGTTAATTTTTACTTCCGAAGCTGACTGGGAAGCGTTGCTAGAAAAAGCCCAGCAAAATAACTTAAATTTCTATCAAGAACCGAGACGGCGATTTGTCGGTTTGCCTACAGAACACCGTACTTTCTTCTTAGAAGACCCTTTCCACAATATACTTGAGTTCAAGTATTATTGTGAAGCTGAAGCAATTTTTGGTCGCAGCGAATACGCTGAAGTTGGCGATGCTGTTTGATAAGTAGTCAGACAGAATTAATTACACAAATACATAGTAGAATGATATTTCCGGCAAAATTATGAGTTAATTACAGTTTCATATGATGTTTATCAGAGAAATAAACCCTCTTTCGTCTAAATTGTTACAGCGAATTTATCGCCAAAGCCGACATCATCAGGTACGTCAACGAGCACATTGCCTCATATTAGCTTCGCAGGGAGTAAAAAAAGGAGAGTTAATGAATATTTTCAGCATAAGTTATAAGACCCTCTATAACTGGTTCAATCGGTGGGAATTAGAGGGAATGATAGGACTTTATAATAAACCAGGAAGAGGTTCTAAGCCACTATTTAACTCTTCGCAGAAAGCCCAAATTAAAGAGTGGGCTAAACAAGAACCAAGGCAATTAAAAAATGTTAGCCAAAAAGTTCAAGAGACCTGGGGCCTAACTCCCAGTACAAAAACAATTAAAAGAATACTAAAAACTCTAAATATGAGTTGGCATCGTATGCGAAAAGGAGTGGCAGGAACGCCTCCCGCCCAGGAATATCAAGAGAAAAAGGCGCAATTAGAAGAATTAAAGCAATTGGATGAACAGGGTAAAATTGATTTATATTACTTGGATGAAACGGGATTTTGTTTGATTCCTTGTGTCCCCTATGGCTGGCAGGAAATCGGAGAATATTTAACAATTCCTAGTCGTCGTAGTCAGCGAATAAATGTACTAGGAATTATGAATCGAAATAACCATCTTGAAACTTATATTTCATATCAAAGTATTAATTCATATGTGGTTATTGCCTGTATTGAGGCTTTTTTTCCCACCGTAGATAAGCCAACGGTGATTGTCACTGATCAAGCTTCTATTCATACCAGTGATGCTATTGTTGACAAACTTGAAGAGTGGAAACAACGTAATATTACTCTCTTTGAGTTGCCTTCTTACTCTCCAGAATTAAATTTAATTGAAATTTTATGGCGGTTTATTAAGTATGAATGGATTGAGATATCTGCTTACAAGAATTGGGGTACTTTTGTTACCTCTGTGGAAAAAATCCTGAAAGAATTTGGAGAAAACTATGTAATTAATTTTGTCTAGCTACTTATCTAGTCCGGTAGCGATTTGCCGTGTTCCTGGGGGCTGGTTTACAAGATTGTTGGTTTTAGGCAATTATTGTAGGTCAAACCCGCCCTACAAAATTTGACCTTATACAAAAATGAATCAAACGGTTAAGCATGAACTTTCAATGGTTCTGAGAGTGCTTCAGCGACCGCTTTTAAACTGCTGGAATGCCTCGCCATCATGGCATGGGCGAAAACAGACAATTTTACTTCTTTGGCCGCCGATATTTGGGAACTAGAAGCGGGTACGATGATGAAATCCCAATCTGTCCAAATCGAAGTAAAATTGAGCTTTTCCAACAAGGCCGCATCTCGATTTAAATCTTCCAGAAAAGCACTGCCAGGACGCATTTGGATGCAGCCTTTTCCCCAGAGAGTGTAAGCCATCCAAGTACCGCTGTGAGGAGAAGATATGGCAATAAAGCGCTGCACTCGGTTAATGCCACCTAACCTTTGCAGGTAGTAACGAGTTACTAAACCGCCCATGCTCAATCCTACTATATCTAGATGCTGTTCTGGCGCAAAGGTTTTGTCTATATAATCTGCTATTTGTTGGGCTAATTCGTCTATGCTGGCGTTGCCCCAATGGGGTGAGAGATTGAGGGTGTAGACTGACCATCCTAGTTGGGTGAGGTAGGCAGACATTTTGTGAAAAATTCCCGATTTTCTGAAGATTCCGTGAATTAGCAAGACTGGGTTGCGGCTGAAATTGCTATTCATTTTTAAGTAGGAATTTTATTTTCTATAGGTGCTTTGAGTTCTTCAACTATTGCGTTAATACTTAGGGGTTCTGTCACCATTTGGCGGTGCAGCAAAACGTTGACTTTAACTTCTTTACCTACTGGCATTTGGGAGCTGTTCGCGGGTACAATCATTATGTCAAATGGCGTCCACATTGATGTAAAGTTTATGCGTTTGAGCATTGTCACATCTTGATTTAAATCGCGCAGCAAGCCACTATCGGGGCGCATATCCAGGTATCCTGGTAGGCGTAGGGAATAGGCTGTGAGGGTGCCGTGGTGGGGGGAAGATAGGGTGATGAAACGCTGTACGCGGTTGATTCCTCCGAGTCGCTGGACGTAGTAGCGACTGACGATGCCGCCCATGCTGTAGCCTACTATGTCTAAAGGCTGTTCTGGATCGAAGGTTTCAGAGATGTAGTCTGCTAGTTGCTTTGCCAGTAAGTCGAGGCTGAGGCTGCCGTCGTTGGGGGTGAGGTTGAGGCTGTGGACTGACCATCCGAGTTCGGTGAGGCGGGCGGACATTTTGCTGAAAATCATCTTTGTGTCCCAGATGCCGTGTAGGAGGATGACGGGATTGCGATCGAGCGAACTGTTCATTTGAAAAGAAAATTGCTTGCTGATTACAGCATAAATCACTCCCCTAGGGAGTTTTACCCCTACTAGGACAGCTAGCGAATCGGATCGAGGTACGATCGACAATGAGTGGGAATCCCTAACAAATTCTGAGATACTTGTAAATAAGTGCAAAGGCGTGCTGGTATTTATACCTAAAATTTGCTTTGATGAGGCAGCTTAGATACAGCAAAATGTAAATTTTGATGAAGAAATGTAGACAAAAGTTGCCTTACCTCGTAATCTAACTTTGTTGACAAGCTTGTACAAATTTCTCTAAAAGAACAAAAGGAGTAAGTCTAATGTTTGGTTTTATCAAAAATTTCTTCGGCGGTATTTTCGGCTTTTTTGGCAGACTGTTGGGCTTGAAAAAGTCTGAATATTTCCTAGATTTGGGCGAATCGGGAGCGAAGGAACCAGCAAAAGTTGCGCCTGCGAAGGCTGAGCCTGTGGCGATCGCACCGACAAAAGTTGAGCCTGTTAAGTCTGAGAAGTCTGAGAAGTCCGAACCGGCTAAGAAGGCTAAGGTAGAGAAAAAGTCTAAGAAAGAAAACGAACCAGTCGCTAGCGCTCCTGCTAATAATTCGGAACCCGTGAAGGTACCGACTGCTGCAGCAACTAACGGCAAAGTGCCGAGTCAAGCTGAACCGAATCGGACTTTTGCTCCTAATAATTTAATGCCGACACCAAATGGAAGTCGTCGCACCCCCGGCCCTAGCATGAACAATTTCCGGGAAATGGCCCGTCAGGTGAAAATGAAGTAGGAATTTGGGAATTGATAATAGGGAATTGGGCATTGGATAATTCCCAATGCTGACGTTAACAAATTAAAAATGGGATTCCTCATTTTTAATTTTAACTATTTGTTCTATTCCCTATTTTCTTGGTTTCTGAGGAAAGCTAATCCGCTGTATAGCTGAAAAGCTGAGTCCCAAGGAGTTTCGGATTTGCGCTCGACTTCTATATGAGATTCGATTTTGCTCAACATATTAGTGTAATCGAGCACTGTCTCGGCAAAGGGCGTAAATTCTGACCAAACTGTAACGTCAAGCTGGCGATCTAATATTTCCAGTAAGTTATTCCAGTTAATTCTGGTGGTACTTTGAGGAATTTGTGGAGAGTTTTTGACTCTGGATGTTTTGTTTTTCTGGTTCGGTGAAGTGGGGAGATCAGCCGAAGCTTTGGTGAAGTCAACTCCTTGTTGAAATTCGTAACTTTGGTCGCAAATTCGCAGAATGCAGTTTCTGCTGGGAATGTGTAAGTCACAGATTTGAGCGTAATCTTGCCTGATTTCTCTGTGGCGAAATTGCTCCTTTCTTCGGTTGGGGGAGTAGTCCATGACTTCGATGAACATCGGCAACAAGCCTTCTACTCTTTGGGTAACTTCTGACCAGCTAAATTCGATCGCACCGAGTCGATCGAGTTTATCTTTACAAACAACGGCTGGGGAAGAAAGAGACTGGAAGTGTTGCACTCGGAAGATTTGGATTTTTTGAATATCGCTTAGGGTTGCCCAAAATACGGGAATGCCGGCGTTGAGGAGTTCTTGACCATAAATTCGGAGTTCGGCGATGGGGCCAGTTTTGTAGAGTCTCCAGCCGCGGCTTTGGATTTGCATCCGGGTTGTGTAGGCGTCGATTTTAAAGATTCTGCTGATATTTTGAATGGCGGCGGGTTTGTTTTCGGGACTCACGGGTTCGAGGATAAGGAGTCCGGGTTCGAGGTTGCTGGGGTCGTTTTTGGCGGTTTCTATGGCTTGTTGGCGAAGGTTTTGTTGTGCGCTTTCAACCCGTTGAATAGCTTGGCGGGTCTGGGAGACGATTTTGGGGTTGGTGATGTCGCGGAGTATTTGTTTATAGGTTGTTTGGGCTTTTTCGAGGTTGTTGGTGAGTTCGTAGTAGCGGGCGATATAGTATTGTACCCACGGATTTTCGGGGGAGTCTTTTTGTAGTTTTTTGATGAGTTGGGCAGCTTGTTTGTATTCTTTACCCTCTAGGGCGGCCGCTATTTGGTTGATGTCTGTCATGGCGATTGGGGGAATGGCGTTGTTTCTATCTTGGCTGATGTTTGGTTGGTTCCGCCACTGGTTAACAATTTTTGCTGTTGTGTTAACTTATAGATATGATATGCCGGAAAGAAACAATGGTGAAACAAAAAGTAACTTACACGCTTGAAGTCAATGGTAAGTTTATTCTCATTGAAAACGTTCCTGCTAGAGTGTGTGGGGAAACGGGAGAGCGTTTTTTTTCGCCGGAAACTGTGGAACAGTTGCAGAAAATGATTTGGGAAGATAGAAAGCCTATTAGGGTGGTTGAAACACCTGTGTTTGAGTTTGCCTAGCGGTTGGTTTAAATTGAGTTAAAGCTGATTGGAATTAACGCTTAATGTGTAAGTACCTTTGCTTGTACGATCGCCTCCTTTAACAACTATTTTATAAGTGCCGTTACTAGGCAATTTGACGATGAGTTGAGACTCTCGGAGATTCTGGGAGTTACCTGTTGTTTGGGCAATATTTTTGCCGCTGGTGTCGAACAGTGTTATGTTGTGGTCGAATGCTCTGCTTTTGAGGTCGATCGTAATAGATTGACCTGCCCGTCCTTGAAAGCTGTGTTCGCTGGGGGCGCCGTCTTTGAGGGTTCCCCGCTGCTGTAGGATGGAAAGGGAGGTGAGTTTTGGTCGATCGACATTGCTCAACTCTAAGCCGTAATTTGTCACTGGTGCTTCGGGGCCGTTTCCTTCTCTGACTGCGATGATAAAGGCTGTTTTGTTGTTGGGGTCTCGGAGTATTTTGTCAATAAATTGGGATTGTATTTGTTTTGCTGTTAGAGGTTTAGGTTGGTTGAAGTTGGGTTTTGAGGTACAGAAAAGCACGGCTCCGTCTAGATAGCGGGCGGCGTAGAACAAATAGTTTTGACCGTTAGTTGTAAATTCGTTTCTGCTGAAAACAGTGAATCTTTCAAGTTGCGGTAGTTGGTGATTGCGCTGGCAATTTTTATCGATGTAGATTTCGTTGGCTGATGGCTGTCGCTGGGCGAAAACTGCTGGGACGATGGTGGTTACAATTGCTGAGATGATGGTGAGGGTGAGGGTGAAGGGCGATCGGCTTTTCATAAATACTTGTTTCTATTTATTGTTGTCAGGTGTTGTACGGTGTACTTCGTATTTTATCTTTGTTTTAAATAGTTTTCTAATTCCGCAGTGCGCTGTTTAGTCATGCGATCCAAACATTCACTGAGGAAACCTCCATAACCGGTACCGCCACGATTTTTATAAACTTCAAATTCACAGGTTTTATCTCTTAACTGAATCCACCCTAATTGTGCTTCGGAAAGTAGCGATCGCTCTTCGCCGCTCAATTGGGGAATCAGTTGTTTGTAAACCTCGTTCAGTCGTTGATCCGAGGCTTCATACCTCAACCGAATACAAGTTCGGACTTGTGCATCTCCTTGGGGGCGATCGCAATTAATTTGTTGAGCAATGGGAAAAATCGGAGATTGTGCAGAAACTGATGTGGTACCGAAAATTGCCAAAAGCGCGCTCGACCAAAAGAGCGATCGACCTTTCCTCAACTCTATTTTCATGACTTGTCAACCCATTTATCTGATAATTCCTCTTAACACGAGACAGAGTTGATTTGATTAATTTAAGTATTTTTTTATATTTCCTGAATTAAAACGCCTTTTTTTATCAGATTGCCAAAGTGTACTTGAGTGCTGCATCTACTGCCACCATATCCGACAAAATACCAATTTTGCGATCGATTTCAACTTCTAGAAGCGTCACAAGATTGTCTGTCATAATTACCGAATCAGCTAGCAATCCCGTTTGCTGCCCTTCCGGTGTTGCTAGGGAAACAAAAACCCGGCTTGGGTGTCCTGAACGGGCTAAGTTGCTAGTAATCATTGCCGTAATTGTTTGCCCTAAACCCGTCCCCAGATTATTAGCTTGAACTATCAAAGCTGGACGGCGTTTCGCAGTACGCAAATCCGAGCTGGGGAACAAAACCAAAACCACATCACCGCGACTATAAGGCATCGTAAGCATCCATCTCCGGTAGTTCCCAATCAGGAGCAAATCTACTCAACCGAACCCGTAAATCTGCTGCTTGTTCCTGGTTGATACCGCGAGATTGCAAGTTTACTAACCCTACTTTTGGCATAAAAGTAACAATAACTTGCGCTTCTTCTATGTCAGCGGGCATTTCCAATAACTCAATTTTGCCATTTCGGTATATCCCCTCTACTGACTGTAACATATTACTTCTCTGATAATTATCTATTTACATTTTAGCTGCGATCGCCAAACCCAGCAAGTCTCGGTACTTTTGTGTGGATATTAGCACTTCTCAAAAGCCGCGCCCACCAACGATAAAGCAACTATCGGCGCAGTCACAGCCCTGAGAATTCTACTCCCCAAAGAAACCGGCTCAAAATCAAATTCGATCGCCCTTTTCACCTCACCCTCAGTCCATCCACCCTCCGGCCCAACAGCTATGACAATCGATAATTCTTCCTCAGCCGGGGGCGGGCACGGGGGCACCGCCCCTACAAAGGGGGGTTTTAAATTACCCAACAAACAATCCCACAAATGCCGATTGTCCCCGCGAGCCACACAAATAAATCGATATTTTTGACCGCAATCTTTTACAGCCAAATCAAACGAAATAGGCTCTAAAATCGTCGGCACAATTTGACGTTCCGACTGTTCCGCCGCCTCTGCAGCAATTCTTCTCCAGCGATCGACTTTTTGATCACTTGGTTTGAGCAAAGTTCGATCGCTCGTCACCGGCACAATACTTGCCACACCTAACTCGGTCGCTTGTCTCACAACCTCGTCAAAGCCGTTTCCTTTGGGCAATGCCGCCATCAAAGTTACTTCAACGGGTAGCTCCCTGTTGACAGCAATCTCCTCTGCTATCGAGGCAAATAACCCGGTTTCCCGTGCTGCTAGGACTGCTAACCACCAATGTCCCCGTCCGTCCATCGCAATAAATCGATCGCCCGCTTGCAAACGTAGCACTCGATTTAAATAATGCTGCTGTTCTCTAGTTAAGTCGATTTTGCGATCGCAAATTTGAGCTGCTGTAACTGCTAATCTTTGTAATTGAGGCATTGAATTTGGGATTGTTCGTTTTCTATTAGAGATTTTTTTATTTAACCGCAGAGAACGCAGAGAACGCAGAGAAAGAGAGAAAGAGAGGAGATAGGCAGGCGGGGTTTCAACGGCTAATAAATAATAAAGGCAAAGCATTTACAACCAGATTTATGTTAAAAATCCAAGTTTTTTTCTGCAAATGCTCTGCCTTTATATTATTTTTGCGTGAGTTTTATTTGATGCTAGCAAAAATCGAAAATTGCAAATCGGCTTATGCTTCCTCCTTAATCTTCTTTAAATAAGTGGAAATCGCTTCTGTAGCTAGCTGTGTAATCGGCTTGCCCTGACGGGCTGCTTCTTCCTTGAGCTCGTTGTAAATTTCATCGCGGACGCTAATTCGACGGCGGACTTTGCCACCGCCAGCAGTGGCAGTCTCGTTTTCCTCGCCGTTACTAGACGTAACTTCTAATTCATTTATCTCAGTTGTCATCGAGTCAGCAGATTGGTAGTTGGTTACAAATTGACGGATAGATTCTAACCCGACGCGATCGCAAAAATTGCCAAAACTCTCGCTCAGTTGCCGTTTTTGCTTGAAATAAACAAAAATCGGCTCCAGAAAAGCTTCAAAATCCTTGACGTGCAGCTTTTCCTCAATTGGTTTTGCCAGCCGCGTTTGTTCTGGAGAACCGCCCAGCCAAATCTGGTAGGATTCCGGGGAACTCCCGACAAACCCCAATTCTGCCATATAAGGGCGGGCGCATCCATTTGGGCAACCAGTCATCCGCACCACCAAATGCTCGTCTTGCAAGCCAACTTTGGTCAAAAGTGCGCGAATCCGCTCTAAAATGCTCGGCATCACGCGCTCCGATTCGGTAATCGCTAACCCGCAAGTCGGCATTGCTGGACACGCCATCCCATAGCGCACTAAGGGGTCGATCGCAGTTTCCCGTTGAATGCCACATCGATCGAGTATTCCCTGAATTTCCTGTTTGATATCCGGCGAAATATCGTAAATCAGCACGTTTTGGTGCGGCGTCGCCAGTACCGGCAAGTTGTACTTCTGCACAATTTCCCGCAAAGCAGTTTTTAGCTGAAATGAACCTTCATCCTTAATCCGGCCATTATCCACAGAAATGCCGACAAACAGCTTGCCGTCTCCTTGTTCGTGCCAGCCCAAGAAATCAAAATACTTCCACTCAGGCAACGGTTTAAAGGCTTCTAGCGGCTTGCCAAAATATTCGGCTACTTTTTCGCGGAACCACTGTACGCCTTTGTCGTTAATCAGGTACTTTAGTCGCGCGTGCCGTCTGTCTGTGCGATCGCCGTAATCTCTTTGCGTTGCTACAATTGCCTTGACCAAATCGTAAACATCATCCTTGGCAACATAGCAAATCTCATCCGCAACCCGCGCAAAAGTCTCTTCTTTGTTGTGAGTACGGCCCAAGCCGCCGCCAGCAAACACGTCAAAACCTTGCAACTCGCCAGCTTTATTGGTAATTACCACCAAGCTCAAATCCTGAGAGTACAAGTCAATTGAATTGTCTCCCGGCACGGTAACGGAGCACTTGAACTTGCGCGGCATATAATGCTGCCCGTAAATCGGTTCTTCTTTGTCGTCGCTAAAGATTGTGCCGTTGCCGTTTTTCTGTCTGGCGGCCTTCACTGCGGGGTCTTCCTCGGCCGAAACAGCTTTTTCGCCGTCCAACCAAATTTCATAATAAGCACCGGTTTGCGGCGTCAGCAAATCGGCGACATTGTTAGCGTATTGCAGCGCATACTTGTATTCTGGGCGATTTTTGTACGGTGCTGGCGGTGCCATGATGTTGCGGTTCAAGTCGCCGCAAGCTCCCAAGGTTGACCCCATATTTTTAATAATTGAGGAAAACACTGCTTTAAGATTTTTCTTCAACACGCCGTGAAGTTGGAAACCTTGGCGCGTTGTGACGCGGATCGTGTGGTTCCCGTATTCTTCAGATAGCTTGTCTAAGGCTAAGTATAATTGCGGCGGAGTGAACCCGCCGGGATTGCGGGTGCGGAGCATGAACTGATAGTCTTTTTCTTGTCCTTTAACTCGATTGTCGCGGTTGTCTTGCTGGTACGAGCCGTGAAATTTGAGAATCTGAATCCCGTCTTCGGTGAAGTGGGTAGTTTCTTGTAACAGTTCAGTCGCAACGGGTTCTCGTAAATAGTTGCTGCGTTCTTTAAGACCTTCTGATTTAGATGGTTTGCGCGCAACAGGGGTTGAAGTGGAAGATGTGATCATGGGAATGTATAGTGCCAGTTATAATTAGATACAGCCGATCGAAGATTTCTTGACAATTTGACACTTGACAAATTTGCACTTGACAAATCTCCTCAGAAATGCTGTGTCGGATCTGTTGACAACTCGGTTAACAACTAAGTTAACAAGTAAGTTAATAACGGTAATCCGCTAGGAATTCTGATGGTGCTAATTGTAACACGATCGAGCCGGGCCTGAAAAATTGTAATTAAGAGTTTATACTTTGGTTCGCTTAAGTGTACGAAACTTTAGAAATAATTAACCTCAACCTTTGAAACTATGTCACTGTATGACGAAGACACGTTTGTGGTTTTAGAAACAAACCAGCCAGAGCAGTTTTTGACGGCGGCGGAACTGTTAGAAAAGCTGAAAGCCGTGTTAGCCGAGGAACACGAAGATTTGCCGCAGGACGTGCATAAAATATCTGGCGTGGAAGCTCAAGCCAAGTATTTAATTGATACTTATTGTGAATTAGATGTCGGGCCGGGAAAATTTTTGCAGTGGTACGCAGTGCGCTTGGAAAAGTAATTTTGGGCATCGCGCATTGGGGATCGGGCATGGAGAATTGGTTATTAGAACCAACAAGTAACAAATAGCAAATAACAACACACAAATAATAATCAACAACTAACTCATGCCCTATGCCCTATGCCCCATGCCCCATGCCCGATTCCCAATTCCCCATGCCCAATTCCCAATTCCCAATGGTTAATCTTCTAACTGTTGAACCGATGATACTTCAACTGCGGTAACATCGATCGTACCGGGCGGTGTCAAGCGACTAAAATGACCTTCCTCTATTTTCAGAGGTTCGCCGCAGTTGGCACACTGAAACTGAGTTTGATTTAAAGCTGTAAATTCGTATTGACAAACTGGACAATTGTCCTCAATTAAATTGCGTTTCAGCCACCACTGAAGCGCGAAAAATGCGACCACAGGCGTCAGCAACAAAAAAGCTACTAAAATTAACACTGATTTAACTATCCAACCCAAACCAATAGACACCAACAAATACGCGATGCCCAGCAGTATCAGCCAATTACTAATACGGGGTAGCTTGAAAGATATTTTGGGGGTGCCTTGGTTCACGGTGGTCTCCTTGGGTGTCTTTGCAGGTAGGCATAACTCTCACTGTTTTTTCGGACATTTCACGACAATCTCACGCAAACGAGTAGTTGTACCCATCGTTGCGATGAACAGGTTTAAGTTGATTTCGAGAAACGCTAATCACACTATCGTTCACCCGAATATCAAAATTACCTTTAAACCTAGTGGTTTTAATTCTTTTGCATTTAACTCCCTGATGCTTTCCATCAATCACTGAAACAATATCGCCACTGTTCCAACCTTTGACCTTTTTCTTGGGTTTATACCCCAGACGCGGCAACCCATATTTATCAGTCTGTACGACTTGACGGCTACCCCAACCCATTGCCTTAATTAGCAACGGTTGGTTGATAGTTAAAGTTAAACCTTGACTTACATCTCCACAGCAAGCAGCATCGATCCAATGAGCTTTTGGAAACTTCAGATTAGTCCGATTGAACTTAGTTAAAGAACCCCGCCCTACATAAATAGGTTCAATCGCTGTAGTTTTTAAAGCTTGGAACAAAGCGGACTTGGTTGCGTTAACTGCTGCGGCATCTTTCAACGATACTTTAGCTTGACTCATTATTATTTTAATAATTTCGGGCTTTTTCTTAAGAAAATCCTTAAGGTCTTGAGTCCCTTTTTTGATGTTGCATTGTTCGCAAGCCAAGCAAAGGTTGGAAACACGATTAGTGCCACCCTTGGCGCGTGGGATAATATGCTCAACTTGCAACGGTAAGTTTTCGCTACCACAGTAAGCACATTTGCGATTCCACTTTTCAAGTAGGTATTGTCTAACCTCGTAACCTTGCAATTCCCCTTGTTGATATTCAACGCCGGAAATCTCTGGATTTTGCATTTTTTGAGGGTCAAAGCTTACCAACTCGAAAGCAATTGATTGGATAGGTGCTAGTTTGCGAAGGCGAGAAACCCACGTCATAGTCGTCAATACTCGGTGCTGCAAGCTCGGAGGCAGCCATCCTTTCGGACGAGTACGATTTAAGAATCGTGGTTGGCGATAACGAGTTTTACGGTTACGGCTGCTGCGTCGGACGGCCCGACGGGTTTCAATTCGAGACTTGATAGCTTGACCCCGATGGATAAGTTCAGCACCCCAAATGACTTGGGTTTCCTGAACCAACGCTATGCCAGTAGTTTTGCTACCAGGATCGATGCGGATTTCAATTGGCTTTGGTAGATCGTTGACTGATTTTTTGAGAATGATTGTAAACGGGTACAGCCTAAAAACCTTTGCTTTGCCTGCATTTAACAGCTTTCTAGCTATCACTGGCAGGCACGGAGTTAGAGGTTTTTTGTCGGTGTCAAGTACGAATACTTGATTGGGAGTTTTAGACATGGTTGCGTCTATTCCTAATTAGTAAAGGTTGCCTCGGCATGGTTATTAGGCGGTACTTTCTCCACAGCACTGGCTTTACAAATCCTTGCCTGTTTAACTGTGGAGTTATAGAGCAAGGAGCTGGCACGTACTCCAAGGTATGAACTTTAACGCTTCCTAGTAACAACAGCCTGGACTTACTTAGCTATTTCGGGATTTCTCCAGAAATGTCTAGGATTTCAGTAAGTCTATCCTACTCAGAAATTCCGGCGGTCGATCGAGTTAATTTTCCCATCATACACCCAGAAACCGCTCTCTACGTTATAAGTTAATCAGAGTCAGAGGGTTGAAACATTCCTTGTAAGGATTGACAAAGAGATTCAAAACTAAATCTTGCCAGGGTTTGTTCCCTCAACCAGTGGCGATCGCACCTTTTATCCTCCCCTCGCAGCATTTCCACACAAGCAAGCGCTACTGCTGCTGAATCTCGGTGAGGAACTCGCCATCCCAGTTTACCATCTTGCAGCGGATCGGCAGACCCGTCCGCGTCCCCCGCCAGCACGGGTACTCCGCAAGCCAGCGCTTCCAAATAAACTATACCGAACCCTTCCTGGGAGGGCATTACATAAGCATCGGCTAACTGGTAATGTGCTGCTAAATTTTCTGTGGGTACAAAACCCGCAAATATTACTCTTTCGGTAACTCCCAAATCCTCAGCGAGTTTGGCTAATCTAGATCGATCGTCTCCGCGTCCAATAACTAAGTATTTCACATTCGGAAAAGTTTTGGCTATTTGTGCCAAAGCTTGAATTGTGACATCGACGCCTTTGTAAATATCTGTCGATCGCAATCTGGCTACAGTCATCAATATTTTAGCACCAACCAAATTGTACTGCTCTAATAAATCCTGTGGCTTCGGCCCAGTGGTAAATATATTTTCATCTACAGTACAAGGCACTATTTGGAATTTTTCGGGATTTAAGTTGTTAATTTCGCAAGTGCGATCGCGCGTGTACCTGCTAATAGTCCAAATACTGTCAGCTTTACTCATTGCTGTTTGATATTTGGGCCCAAGCGGTTCCCACACTTCCTTGCCGTAAGTTAAAATTGTGTAGGGAATTCCCAAGGGTTGGCACAGAATTTGAATTAGCGGTGCGAGTTTGATGTGACCGCAAAAAACCCGCTGCGGTCGTTTTTGCAGCAAGCGAGTTAGTAATACTGTAGCAAACTTAAGACGACCCAACCCGGGATTCTCGGTTTTGAAGTAATAAAATTTCAGATTTTTTGATTCGTAAGGATTGTTGCCGTCTGGGGAATCTCGCAACAGCAAAACTTCAGCTTGCGGCGGCGAGTTTGACCCTGCGGTTATTGACACGTAAGCTTTGAGAATGTCTTGAACGTAGGATTGAATGCCGCCTTCGCTGGCAAATATTTCTAGGAAACAGAATAGGTGATTTGTCGATCGCATTTTTCGATCCAATTAAAACTCCCGCCTGATTTCGATGATGCGGCGAATTCTTCGCGCACCCAATCATATATATAGCGTGTTGTTGGAGTAGTGTGCCGGCGATCGACCAACTTTCGGATGCGCGCGCCGCATTGGGTCGATGGAAACCATCCCTGCGCGCCACATCCGGGTAACAAACCCCTTCTGGGGCTTTCTTGTCGGTGCGACAACAAAAAACCCCTGCCATCGCTGGCTGGGGTAGAAAATTATCAGGGTGCATCTACTAATGTGCTCAGTATAGCATGGTTTGTGGGGTGTCACCCCTGATGGGTGACACCAAAGAAGATTATTTAATGACAATAACTTATAATTAAGGGTGTAAATGATTAACAAAGCTTGTAGTTTCGCCCGTATTGTCCCTGTTAACCTAAGATAGGACAGACGCAGGAATCCTCAGAACCCCTGTTAATTCATAGATTTATGCTTGCCCAAGCCAAGATTTTCATTGAAACCGGGTTTCTGAGCGCAAGTCCGATAAGATTTAAGATTTAGAATAAATCTGTGCTAGACCTCAAATTAATCCGAGAAAACCCGCAAGCCGTACAAGAAAGCCTCAACACTCGCGGAGGCAACTATGAAATCGAGCCGATTTTGCAATTAGACAAACAGCAGCGGGAGTTGGAAGGCAAGCGATCGCAACTACAAGCCCGCAGCAACGAAATTGCCAAACTCATCGGTCAAAAAAGAAAATCGGGTTTACCCCTCGAATCTCCCGAAATTCAGGAACTGCAAGCAGAAGGCAACGCAGTCGGCACCGAGTCGAACGAACTGCAAGCACAGGAAAAAGACCTAAAAGCTCAAATAGAAGCTTTATTGCTACCGCTGCCAAACTTGCCGGGTTCCTCAACGCCGATCGGCAAAAATGAAGAGGAAAACCTCGAAATCCGGCGCTGGGGAGATGAATACATACCCCAAAATACGGGAATTTTACCGCACTGGGAAATCGGCGAAAAATTAGGAATTCTCAACTTTGAACGGGCAGTAAAAATTGCTCAGCCCCGCTTTGTGAGCTTAATTGGCGCTGGTGCAGCCCTGGAAAGAGCGATTATTCAATTCATGCTCGATCGCCACACAAAAGCCGGTTATGTAGAAGTAATTCCCCCATTTTTAGTTAACACTGAATCCCTCACCGCTACGGGTCAATTACCCAAATTTGCTGAAGAAAGTTTCAAGTGCGACCAAGATGATTTGTGGTTAATTCCTACTTCCGAAGTTCCGGTTGTCAATTTGTACAGAGGTGAAATTTTGACAGCAGAACAGTTGCCAATTTATCACTGTTCTTACACTCCTTGTTTTCGGCGGGAAGCTGGCAGTTACGGCAAAGATACCAGGGGATTAATTCGACTGCACCAATTTAATAAAGTTGAATTGGTGAAACTCGTGCATCCGAGTACCTCCGAGGCAGAGCACGAAAAGTTAGTGCAGGATGCTGAGGGAGTTTTGCAGGCGCTGAAATTGCCTTATCGGGCGATCGCACTGTGTACCGGCGACTTAGGTTTCGCTGCTGCCAAAACCTACGATTTAGAGGTGTGGCTGCCATCTGCTGGCAAATACCGCGAGATTTCCAGTTGTTCTAACGTCGCAGATTTTCAGGCGCGACGGGCAAATATTCGCTTTAAAGAAGCGGGTAAAAAAGGCACTCAATTCGTTCACGCCCTTAACGGTTCCGGTTTAGCTATAGGCCGCACAATGGCAGCAATTTTGGAGAATTACCAGCAGCCAGACGGAACTATAAAAGTGCCGGAAGCCTTACAACCCTATTTGGGACGGGAAGTTTTATAAGTCACTCGGCGATTGAAATCGCGACTATACAAACGAAGTCCGCCTTCGCGGACTAAGAAGTAACACTGTTAGAACCCCGACTTCTTCAAGAAGTCGGGGTTCTGGATCTTCTGTTTTTTGAAGTGGCTCTAATTATACCAAATCAGGCATAAATATCCTCCTTATTTCTTAGTCCGCCGAATCATCTTTGTTTGTGTAGTAGCGGTTTCAACCGCTGAATCATCGACGTGGTAATTTATAGTTTAACTAATGCTTCCTTGATATCGATCGCCAAAAATCTATCCAATGCTAGATACATCCAGTAAACAGATAACTGACTATCACTGCTAGTCTTCTGAAATCCCAAAGTCAGGCACAGTTTTTCGTACATGGGGTGAATCATCAGCGTGTACAAGTCGCAAAGATTGGGAAAATCTGTTTTCATTTCGCCTAAAACTTTCTGTGAGTCTTCGAGAAAAGCAATGCGGTATTCTGACAAATACTGCGGATCGATCATCCAACTGCGGACAAATACTGACTGGCAATTTAGATCTCCTGGTAGCGCCATCTTGAAAGGATCGATATCGGAAATAGAACTTAAATGAAGCCCTTTACTAGCAGCATTAAAAAAATTCACTTCCGATTCGCTAGCTGTGGGATAAAGCAAGTAAAATCCGACTGGATTGAGATTATCTGAACGGCGCAAAACTCTCATTCCCTTTGAGTATTGACTGGCAAAAAGCCGGAGGATTTTAGCAATTTTTTGGGGAACGGCGTTAGTGTTGCGGTTCATCCAGTTGTAATTGGTGGCTAATAAATTGGCAACGATAATTGCGTCGCACCGAGGGTTGAAATCATCTAATTGGAGTTGGACAGGCTTTTGAGGTTCGGCGGCCTCTAAAATTTCTGAAACTGGTTGAATTTGAATTGCCGTAGAGTTACCATCAAAGTGTTTTGCGATTAATCCGAGTGCTGCTAATTTATCTAACATCATTCCGGCGGCGCGATCGCTCCCGCGATCGGAATCGCAGTAAAATAGTTCGGCGGCTTCCCGGTGAGTGCACAGCACTTCTGTTGCTGGCACTTCCAGTTTCGCCAGCGGTGGTTTGAGACGGGGCTGGCTTTCCTGAAGCTGTTTCACCGATAAGTAAACCCAAAGTCTGATAAAGCATTCAGCCCTAGTGCGAGTTACGCCTACTCGTTTCATCAACAGCGAAACAGCCGTGCGGCGTTGAGAAGGAGAATACCAAGTATCTAGTTTTGCAATATCCATTTCAGTCGAGAAGCAGCGAAGGAACTCTAGTTACATATTGGCTCAATTACCATAAACTTCACCCCGCTTCAGGTAACTTGTTGTCGCTGTTGCTCAACTTGCCTGATTTCCGGCGAGTCTACAAGATAGCTGGTTCCTCCTTGCAAGTTCACAAATCACCAAGCACAATCAATTTTAGATATTTTCTGGCTTGATTTAACCAAACAACGAACCAGAGTAAATTAGCAACTTTAGCAGGAAACACTATATTATAACAGCAAAATGGCAGCATTTGCCGTCCGCGATGCGATTTCTCAGGCAAATCTGGAACCAGGGGCGATCGACTTATTGGCCTGCGCTACTACTTTACCAGACTTATTAGTACCGGGATTTGCCAGCACAGTACACGGGGAACTTTGCGAATTATTTCCCCTAGAAATAGTGTCAACTCAAGGAGTTTGCTGTGCCGGAGTTAGTGCTTTAAATTACGCCGCCTCTCAAATCGAACTCGGCAAAAAACAAACCGCCATTGCCGTCGCTTCCGAATTTCCCTCGCGCCTGTTCAAAAACACCCAAAATGTAATGAAATTAGGTGTTGAAGGTTGGCTGCGGTTGATTAAAGCCGAGAGAGTTTGTCCGCAGGAAATCGACTGGCTGCTGTGCCACTATTCGTCTCACTTTTTCCGGGAACAAATTGTAGAACTTCTGGAACAAACAGGCTGCATGATTCCTGAAGAAAAATGGTTTACCAACTTATACAGTCGGGGAAATACAGGCGGCGTCTCGATTTATTTAATCTTAGAGGGATTCTGCAATTCTGACAATTTGCAGTCTGGACAGAAAATATTTTGTTTCGTGCCGGAAAGCGGCAGCTTTACAACGGCATACATGATGTTAACTGCTGTGGAAAATACCAATAAACCTATGATTTATCAAATTTCTAACTTTCTTGAGGTTCCCGAATCTTCGACTCTCGAAAGCGTTAAACCGGAACAACCCAACTTTCGGCAAGCTTATTTGTTGCGGGAGTTAGTATGGATTTGGCTTACGTCAGCGATATTACCGGAAATTGCAACTGGAATCATGTAATTGTCAACCGCCATCCGCTAGCGCCCAACAGTCCGTTTAATGCGGCACGGGACTTGTTTTTGCACGGAATAATTGCGGAATATCTCTATCGGTATTTGCAACAGCAAAAAGAGATGAACTCAACTCCGATTAAATTACCATAAGTACCGTAGGGGCGGGTTTTACCAATAATATTTAATAACAGCCAACAATCTACCTAAACCCGCCCCATACAACTAATAATCTACATCAACCCGGGAGCATCTCAATGAAAGCAGCAAAGCTCGAAATTGGAATTAGGAGTCAGGAGTCAGGAGCCAGGAGAAAAGAGTCAGAAGGAAGAAGAAAGAAGTGTTTTTGCAAATATGAGATGCTCCCCATCAACCCTTTCTTTGATATTATAAAAAAATGTATATTCCAATTGACCGTTGAGCGGGGCGGGTTGACGAGATTGTTGGTTTTATGCATAGATGGTTGGTAAAACCCGCCCCTACGCAATCTGAAATTAGAGTAGATTTTTCAGGGATAAAATTAATAGGAAAACTCAAGCGGCTGCTAGCTGTGCTTGTTCTGCTGCTTGGGGCAAAGTCTGATTTACCACAATCCACTTGCCTGTAATTGGGTCGCGGTAAGTAATAAACGGATTAGATTTTAAAGGTTGACTGCAAGGTTTAGTGGCCATTTCTACACACTCCCAATAAATGGTATTGAATAACTTCTACAACACCATACCTTTAATAATCGGCTATGTTGCCTAAAATCAGCGTGATTTATACCTCAACAATAGGTGATATTTCAGGTATGTTTTGGTGACACAGAACACTGTCTAATGTGATTTAAAACTGCGTTGGCAGTGAGCAGTATCACCAAAAACCTTCCGTAAAAAAAATCGGCCTTCTGGCTTTTACCTTCTACCTTTAAGAGGGCCACTATTTTCAGTATACATCTGATATTATTAAGTAAGGTAAAGACGTTTATCAGAGATCCCCTCACAAACTTATGGTGCTATTTGGATTTGGCAAAAAGTCGAGCCTGCCCTCTCCCCAAGAGGCATTACCGGGACGGGCAGAGTCGATGTCGGTACCGGCAAGTCACTTTGTTAACGGCAATCCGCTCAAACCTCCCTTTCCAAACGGTATGGAGACTGCCTTGTTTGGCTTGGGCTGTTTTTGGGGAGCAGAACGCAAATTTTGGCAGCAAAATGGAGTTTTTTCGACGGCGGTTGGCTACGCAGCCGGGATTACTCCGAATCCTACTTACAACGAAGTTTGCAGCGGGATGACGGGACATAATGAAGTAGTTCTGGTTGTGTTCGATCCCAAAGTAATTAGTTACGAAACGCTGCTAAAAGTTTTTTGGGAAAGTCACAATCCTACTCAAGGAATGCGTCAGGGCAATGATTCTGGTACTCAGTACCGATCGGGAATTTACACGTATTCAGCTACCCAAAAGCAGCTAGCTGAAGCTTCGCGAGATGCTTACCAGCAGGCTTTGACTCCGGCTGGTTACGGCAAGATTACTACTGAAATTATTGATGCTCCTGAGTTTTATTACGCAGAAAGCTATCATCAGCAGTATCTTGCTAAAAACCCGAACGGTTATTGCGGTTTGGGCGGTACTAAGGTTTGTTTGCCTGCTATGTCTCAGGCTTAAAACTTTTACAAGGGTTATTTTGGGGCTGTTGCAATAGTCCGGCAGTCCGGCAGGGGTTTAAACCCCTGCCTCAAAGCTTAAGTCGTCTGAAGACGACTGAAAGGTTATTGAGATGGTAAAAGGGATTAGTTGAAAGCAGGTAAAATAATGCTGGCTGGTGTCGTAATTATCAATTTAATGATATCTCTGGTCTGTTTTTATATAGCTGCGAAGGTGGGGAAAATCAGGCGGACGATCGCACGTTTGGAACTTCGGATCGCAGCAATGGAACGCTGTAGCAGCAATGTCCTCAGTACGTCGCCGGATTTCCTTGGTAAAAGGCAGCAAGGTACCCGCCAACTGCGACGACGTTATCAACAACTGGAATTGCAACTGCAACAGGTTCAGCAACTTTTGGGATTGCTGGGTTTGGGACGGATGCTTTGGTCCAGGCGCGATCGACGTTTGAGGTAAGCTATCCTAAAATTGCCGCCCGTGCTGACTCCGTAGGATTTTCAACAATATTTCTACCTTTGTAAAGGGCTGCGATCGGGCAAACGCCCCTAAAATTGGTGTATGGAGAGAAGTTATACAAATGTCAACTAAACGTTCAGGATTATTTATTGGCGGTTTGCTTGTGGGTTCTGCGATCGGGGCCGTGACTGGCTTGCTGATGGCACCGCGACCGGGCAAGGAGACGCGGCAGATATTGAAAAAATCGGCCGATGCTTTGCCGGAGTTGGCAGAGGATTTATCGACTAGCGTGCAGTTGCAGGCCGATCGACTTTCTGAAACTGCAATCCGAAATTGGGACGAAACTTTGATTAGACTCAAAGAGGCGATCGCGGCCGGTTTGGAAGCGACTCAGCGGGAACGCCAAACACTGGCGGAAACTGAAGCTGAAGTGAGTCCCCCGTCGCGCCCTCCCATCCGCTAAATGGCATGAAATTCCCAACCCTCAATCCCAGATTCAAGTGAGTGATCCCATATTTTGGCTAGGACTTTCGATTTTGCTAGTGGCAGTTAGCCTGACTGCTGTTTTAGTGACTTTAATACCTGCAGTGCAAGCGCTGGCCCGGGCGGCCCGCAGCGTGGAAAAGCTCGCGGACACGCTTTCTCGCGAATTTCCGCCCACTTTGGAGGCGATTCGCTTGACGGGGCTGGAAATTAGCGAGTTGACGGATGATGTCAGCGAGGGAGTACAAAGTGCGGGCGAGGTTGTCAAACAGGTCGATCGAAGTATTGGTAGCGCCAAAAAGCAGGCGCAAAACGTGCAGGTAACTACTCGCAGCGTGGTGACTGGGATTAAGGCTGCTTGGAAAACTTTAACTCGGAAGCCGCCGATTTCTGGGACAAATCGCCGATCGACAGAGAGATTGTCGCCTAGTCAAAGAAGTGCGATGGCGCTGAGGGATTCGAGTTTGGAGGATAGGTATTCTGGGGTTTACGGTACGGGTGCGAGTAATGGGGAATCGCCCCGGTTGAGGGGTAGCGAGGGTTCGGGTTTGCCGGGGGATGCTGAAGAGTTTGAGGAAGTGCGATCGAACGATTCTTGATTGTCGATCGCTTTTTACCTTGCTTGTTTCAACTTTTGAATTTCCTCAATACTCAATCCTGTTGTTTGAGCGATCGTTGCTTCATCTAACACATCCAGAAGTCCTTTGGCAATTTCGATCGCTTTTTGTTTCACAGCTTTAGTAATAGCATTCCGCTGGTCTTGTATGTAAATTTCCTGATGTTCTAAATCTTCCAACTCTTCGCGGGTTAAATCGGCGCGATTCGCAACTTCAAAAGCTTTCTTAATTGCCTGGACTTCTCCCATTTGTTCTGGTACAACTTCTAAACTTTTGGCATTTTTCATAAAATATATCCACTTATCGGTTAGAGTTTCTAGTTCTTCTAATTTTTTGCCAAATTTCGGTAATTCAACAAACACTAACTCGATATCGTAAATTAGATAGTCAACCAGATAATCTCTTTCTTTGAGGACAAAGCGGGAAATTACTTTGTCGAGATTGGGAAACATTTCAAAGTCAGTAATAGTTAAGGCAATTACCGGATTTAGTAGCGTGTAATCTGCTCCCGTGTCGAGTTGAATCGAATAAGCTTTAGCAGCATTGTACAAGATCCGCTTTTCAAAGCCTTCTACATTCAATACCTGCATTTCGATAATGACTGTTTGCTCGTTATTCAGCTTGGCTCGGATATCTAAGTAAGTATCTTTAACTCCTCTAATTTTGGGGGGTTGATAGGGATTGAGGATTTCTAAAGATTCGATCGCAGAATTACCTTGGTAGAGGATGGCGTTGAGAAAACTGATAAGGATTTCTTTGTTTTGTTCGTCGCCGAATATTTTTTTAAATGCAAAATCTGTTTTAGGATTGATAAATCTCATTTGTGAAACCTCGACTGTGAAGGAATCGCTCTCGATTAAGATTATAGCATTTATGCTCTTTGGTTGAGGGTATGATTAGAGCGCAAAGCTTTTCAGTAAAATTGGTAGTTGGGAGACCGATCGCCATTCAGTTAGATTAGTTACTATAGGGGCGATCGCCCATCTAACCGTCTTTATCCAAATCTTCTGTTTTCGGAGCTTCTGAAGTTGAGGGGAATTCTAGTCGAATGTTAATATCAATTGATACTGTATTTTTCTCAATCACACCTATACCAACTATTTTTACTAATGCTTCTGTAGGTACAGAATTATTTACTTTAAATTCAGGAGAAGACTGAGTTTTATATCCGGCTTCCTGTAGCCGATCGCAAATATTGCGCCAATTTCCTACAGGTTCGTTAGGTACATCGGCGAGTTTTTTAACATATTGGTATAAAGTTTTACATAAATAAACCTCGGCACTTTTGGAACTCTGAAACAGTTGGCGGGCGATTTCGGCGGGACTGCAACCGGAAAGCAATCCTCGCAGGTAAAGTTTTTCTGTTTCTGTGAGTCCCCTGCGCGATCGGGGTGAGATTTGCCGTTTAGCTTCTGCAAAAGCTTGGTACAGTCTTTCTAAATCCCAGTGTTTGGCGGCTTCGGCAAATAAGTCTTCTTTTGATGCCATTTTCGGGTGTGGTGAGATGTGGCTAACGACAGCATAACCGAAATTGCTAGCGTTTGTTAGTTGTTTGCTAACAATAGGTAGTCTAGTATTAAATTATCGACTCATCTTCTAAGTGCAAATACTTAGAAAAGCGGGAAAGTGCGATCGCGATCTTTCAAATTTTGCCTGTTTAATTAACTTTAGTTAGTCAAACAGTTAGTTTTTGTTCCTTACACTGAGGTATTTCAATGGCTAAAGGTGATGAAATAGCGAAAGCTGCGGGTGCCGCTGCTGCGGGTGGTGTTGCGGGTGCTGGTGTGGTAGCTGCTGCTGGTTTTACTGCAGTTGGTGCCGTTGGCGGAGGTGCGGGTATTGGTGCTGCTGCTGGGCCCGTTGGTGTAGCCGTAGGTGCGTTGGCAGGTTTGGCATTTTACGGGATTAGCAAGGCTTTTTCTGACGACTAAACATTGACTCGCGCCAGGGACTTCAGTCCCTGGCTAATAACTAAAGTCGGTTCAAACCGACTGGAAATGCTCAGGCAATTATCTTTGTGTCATTTTTTATTCTTCAAAATTATTAATTTATGTCTTCTCAAGAATTCCAAGCAGCCTACAACAGCATCTACGACACAGGCGATCGGCTCTTACAATATCTTAAAGAATTCCGAGAGGGACTGGGCATTCAGGGAGACGACAGTCAAGGGCTACAAAGCATTGAAAATGAAATCAACAAAGCTTTAAAAGCTTTGCAAGATCAGAAGTATCAAGTAGCCGTTATAGCAGCGATGAAAGCAGGAAAAAGCACCTTCTTGAATTCTGTCATCGGTGCTGACGTGCTGGCGAGTGAAACGGCCGCCTGTACCATTTGCCGCACAGATGTCCGACACATTAAACCGGGCAAAACTCCTAGACTTTTAGAGTATCGAGAAGGAGAAAGACAACCAGTCACTCTTGTTGAGGGTGACGCGGGTGAAATTCAGCAAAAATTCCTGCAGCGTACCCGTGAAATCAGACAAACAGGCAATCCTGACAGCACTACACGCTTTGAGATAGAGCATCCGATTGAAGCAATTAGCCAATTATCTTCTCTAACAGGTTTTACCTTAGTTGATACTCCCGGTCCTAATGAGTGGGAATCTGCAAATTTTAACACAAATGCACTGAAGCAGACCGCATTAGAAGCCCTGCGAACCTGCAATGCTATTCTGTTCGTTTTAAACTACGCTTCCTACAAAGATAATGCGGTTTCCGATTTGTTTAAGGATGTTGTGGACAATCGCAAGGACTTCATAGCCGAGAACACGGGGAAAATTTACTTTATCCTGAATAAAATTGACCAGAAGACAGAGAGAGACAGAGAGATTGCTGATGTCATCAAAGATTTACAACGAGAGTTAGCTGATTTTGGCTTTTGCAATCCTGTTATCTACCCTGCTAGTTCAAGACAAGGACTGCTCGCGAAACTGATCCAGCAAGGAAAAGCTACGGAAAAAGATACAAAAGATTTTGAAGATTTTTTTAGCGCCAAATATGCTGAGAGAGATGAACGAGGCAGGAAAGTCATTCCTTTACCTGAAGAGATTGCACCAAAAGCTTTGCTAGACAGTGGTATTCCTACCATTCAAGAAACAGTCATTCAAAGAATTACTCAAAATTCCGGCTGGAATCTATTGAGTGAAGTTGTGGCAGAAATCGATAAAGCTGCTAAGGCTATTGAGGATACTCTGAATACAGAAATCAGGGGTAGGGAAATGGGGATTGAAACCCTAAAACAAAAAGTAGAAGACTACAGAAGCTGCTCAGAAAAGGCAAGGGGCCAAGTAGAAAAAGTAAAACAAGCTGTGGAGGACCAGAAGCAAATACTAATTTCAGGATTTAGTCAAGGCATTAACACATTTGCTGAGGAGGCTAAAGCTCAGATCGAGAGTGAGATAGAGAAAATTGCAGAGCCTCGTTCCGCCAACTCTCCAAAGCCAAAAAAAACTCTATCCCTTGCCCAGCAACTACCAAAAGTTGAAAAAATCAGCTTCGGGTCAATAGTGGGAGGGATTGGAGAGGCTGCATTAGGATTGATCCCTGTTTTTGGTAAGGGATTAGGTACAGCATTCAAGTTAACTACATCTTTGTTGGATAACCTGAGTAAATCTGTGCCTGATACTTTCAATAGCTCTTTCTTTGAACAAGACGATCGGCCTGAAGATTTTAATCCGTATATTATCCGGTGTCAAACCAAGGCAGAAGCTGGGAAAATTGTTAAAACCATCAATGAGTATTGTGCGCCACATATTCAGAATTGGTGGATAGATACTCAAGATGAGCTTGTTCGAGATGGAACAAATATTCGCCAAGAGTTGGCAAAAAGAATTCAAGAAGACATCCAAGAAATCTCTGATGAACTGTCTGCTTATCTGGGCGCTGCTTTAGAGGTAAAACTGAACATTAACCCGATTCAATTTCCTAGTTTTGATTTTCCCGGAATTGATGCACGAATTCAAGATGTGCAAGTAGAAGTTACGAAAATTCAAAAGAGAGAACAGCGAAAAAGTCGTTGTTGTAATTCTGATGAAGTCTATTATGCTGATGTTCCTGTCACCGAAAATCGCTCCTTCTTTGAGATTGATTTACGACAAACATTAGAGTCAATCAACCGAAAAATAGATGAGCAGATAGTTAGAAATAGACAACTGTTAGAGCGAGTAATTGCAAAACAGGTTAAATCCGACTTCCGAAGTGCAGAACGGCAAATTAATGATTACATCAACAGGTTTCAAAATGACTTCGATCGCGTGCTGAAGGAACGGGAAACGAAGGAAGCAGAAGCGCCGGAAATTCTGGCTCGTCTTGAGTATCAAAAAGCCAAACTTAATGAGTACCTCCGTGAATTGATTTCGATTCGGGAATCTCTCAATAGTTGGAAGCCAGTTAAGTAAAGTTAGAGAAAGTACGATCGCCCTTTTTTCCCAAAGTGCGATACTACTTTCAGTGTCGGCATTTATGAGGACTTGTCAAAGCTCGATCGCCTTTCCCATCCCGAATCCCAAAGGGCGATCGCACTAATTTTTGGATAAGCTATCCCTTTACACATATAAAAGCTGATTGGCAATTTCATCAGCCGTTAACGTATTTAATAGAATAGCAACCCGTTGGACAATTTCATAGGCGTTCTTTTGAGGAGTCACAATTATCCCAGAATGTTCCCGTCCTTCTGTCATATATTCTAGGTGTAATCGCTCAAAATCCACGCGATTGTGAGTGAGCAAACATCGATCGACAGATGCAGCATAAGCCAATTGTTGGCTATCCAATTGACTCAACATTCCCTGTTAGCTCGTTGTCGTCACATCAAAACCCCTAGCCCGCAGCAAAGTCGCTACCAGCCTAGAAACATCTTCATCTGTATGAATAGTTGCAAATAGTTTCACAGTTTTTTCATGGCAGCTTTCACAGCAGGATGAATCAATTCTTCGGGAATTCGATTGCGCTCAATATAAGTATTTATTTCTTCCTGGTTGTCCAAATAAAAACTCAGTGCGTCAAAAATTTGAGCTAATTTCAGATGATGTAAGTGCATCGGGATTTCTTCAGGAGTAATACCCAAACGCCACAACTCCACGATCGCACGAACGGAAGTTCTCGTTCCTGCGATAATTGGTTCCCCTTGCAAGATTTCAGGGTGACGTGCGACATAACGCGAAGCAGATTGTGTAGTCATGGGAGATTAACCGGACACATCGATCTTGATTATAACTTACGCTAAAACGCCATGAGGTCGATCGCACTTTAACATAACCGAATTTTGATTTTTCAAATGTTAAGCTTATTTAACTATAAAGCCTGGTTTCGCTGCTACTTTCAGTGAGGGAAAAGACATGAAAATTCGAGAATCAGTTGGTCAAAGTGTCTGGAACCATTCTCAGGGTTGGTGCTGGGAGCCTCTTGACCCCATACCGCCCGGTCATATTGCCCTAGCCGTTGAAGCGATCGATCTATCACTTTTAGACTGGGATATCGAAGAAATTGGGGAAAAAGCCGGTTTTGATATTCAGTACAAATACACGGGAGTGAATGACCCGAAAGATTCATCTTTAGCTTGCGTAACTCAGTTTGTCGGCATTTATGAAGACTCGTCAAAGCTCGATCGCGATGTGGAAGTTTTGATTGCAGCCGGCATCCCGCGTCATTTATTTAAAATACTCACTTCCAACGATGACATCGATTTGAAGCCTGTAACCCAATACCTCAAAGCAGTCTCATAATGTCTTGAGTGTAGCGCAATTGTTCTTTTTCCGAAAGTGCGATCGCCCTTATTTTCCTAAAGTGCGATCGCCCTTATCGAACTTCTATTCTCCTCACATTCCTAAGCAACTGCAAGTTCATATTGCAGAACTAAAATTTCATCAGCTTTCAACATAGCCATAGCATATTCACTCCCTTGACTATCAGCAAACTCCACTAAATACTGACATTCCTTGCCCGTCTCATACACTTCAACAATAGTTCCCACAAGTCCAACTGGCAAACTAGAAATAGATGCGTATTCTGGTTCCACTAGCGCTAATCGCGTATTGGCAATCGGCTTGAGACTCGCAACAGAATCCAAAACTCTAAAGTGTTTGATCATAGTTTAAGAAAAGCTGAAATTCAACAAGGGTTAGAATTAGTTGAAGTAATTTCCCAGAAGTACCTTTTCAAGGTTTTTAGGGGCAGGTTTAGTTAGGATATACGCAATCGCCGCGAGTTTACCCCTTTCACGCACCCGCCCCACGCTAGGATATAGGCCTTACTTAGGCCTTAAGTTCGCGCTGCTAAACTCAGAAGCAACAATCATCGACCCAATCCCCGCATCCGTAAATATTTCTTGCAGCAAAGCATGAGGAATTCTACCGTCAATAATGTGAGCACCCTTCACACCCTGAGCCAAACTCCGCACACAACAATTAACTTTCGGAATCATCCCCCCAGACACAACTCCCGACTCAACCAACTCTCTTGCTTCTTGAATATCTAACTTAGCAATCAGACTATCCGGCTTGTGATAATCCTCCAAAATTCCCGCCGTATCAGTCATCAAAATCAACTTTTCTGCTCCCAAACCAGCCGCAATTTCCCCAGCCACCGTGTCAGCATTAATGTTGTAAGATTGACCTTTTTCATCCGCTGCCACGCTCGACACCACCGGAATATATCCGCTGTTCACCAAAGACTCCAAAATCTGGATTTTCACGCCGCTGACTTCACCAACAAATCCAATTCCTTCCCGGCCATCTGGACGAGCTTGAATCAGATTGGCATCCTTGCCGCACAATCCCACTGCTTTGCCGCCAGCTTGGTTGATTAACGAAACAATTTCCTTATTTACTTTACCCACCAAAACCATTTCTACAACTTCCATTGTCGCCGCATCAGTTACCCGCAAACCATCCTTGAATTGCGGCTCAATTCCCAATTTTTCCAGCCAAATATTAATTTCCGGGCCGCCGCCGTGAACCACAACCGGACGCATCCCCACGCAAGCTAGCAGCACAATATCCCGAACCACCTTGTCTTTGAGATTGCTATCTTTCATCGCAGCACCGCCATATTTGACCACTATGGTGCGATCGGCAAAGTGTTGAATGTAAGGCAGTGCTTCGGACAGCACCTCTACTCGATTAGTGTCCGAATTCCTAACAAAATCGCTTTGTTTGAGCATGGGTAAATTACAGAAGACTAAAAACTTAATTCTAAACTTTAATGGCTAAAGCATATATCAACAGCCACAAAAATCACTTTTTCCCTTGAATTTATCCACGCGCAGGCTCGATCGCCTTTATCGAACCCCATCCTCAAAAAAATCATAGGTTTTTTTAATAAAAGCATTATAATTTATGTATTATAACTTATACATTTTTTGCTAGAGTCAAGAAATGTATAACTCCCTAGATTTACTTAACGTTTTATGTTAACTGCTGTCGCGCAAGACTCCGAAAACCTTCAGTACAAGCTACCATCAGAGGCTGAGTCGTCCCCCCGGATGACGGTATTTTGCGATTTAGACGGGCCCATAGTCGATGTGTCCGATCGCTACTATGCCACCTATCAACAGGGATTGGCCGATACTCAAGCAGCTTATCTCGATCGGGGAATCAACCTCAACCTTCAAATACTCAGCAAACAGCAATTTTGGCAAATGAAGCAAAACCGCGTGCCCGATGCTGAAATAGCCAAAAGTTCCGGCTTGTCGGGAGAAGAAATTAACGTTTTTCTAGGATGCGTCAGTCGGATTGTCAATCAGCCAGACTTGTTGCACTTAGATCGCATCCAGCCGGGAGTGCAATGGGCGATCGGACTTCTGCACTCCCGCGGCGTGCGGCTGATTTTAGTCACCCTGCGGCCGAGAAATCAAGCCGTTCAACTGTTACAAAATTACGGTTTAGCCAGACTGTTTACCAGCATTCGCGGAAGTCAGATGGCGGATGCCGCCTATCACAACTATACAGCCTTAAAAACTGAATTGTTGGCTGAAGTTGCAGAAGAATTTGAGTCATCGCTGGGTTCGGCTTGGATGATCGGAGATACAGAAGCAGACATCCTCGCGGGCAAAGCATTGGGAATACCTACAATTGCCGTTACCTGCGGAATTCGCAGCCGCTATCAACTGCAAAAGCACCAGCCTAATTTCATTCTCAGCGATTTGATTATTGCCGTTCATCACTTATTAGGTTCGGGCCAACAAGTAATAGTAGAATGACTACAGTTAACTGTTAACTGTTGACTGTTGACTGTTGACTGTTGACTGTTGACTGTTGACTGTTGACTGTTGACTGTTGACTGTTGACTGTTAACGAATGACTAATGACTAATGACTGATGACTGATGACTAATGACTAATGACTAATGACTAATGACTAAGATTTTTCTAAATTCCTGGTCATTTCCCACAAGCGATTGAGCGGAAAATAAATCACCGGAGCCCAAAGACTGCTAAGAATAGCAGAACACAAAGCCACTCGCTGGTGATAGCTCCAAATTTCCAGTAAAGCCCGATCGCCCATAGCAAAAAATTGCAGCCCCATCACCGTTTCCGCTACCACCGCCATCCCAAACACAATTAACGCGATCGGAATCGGATCTCTCTCAACAATATCTACCGGAATCGACCAGGTTTTCTGCAAAACAACTGTTAGGACTCCTACAAAAACTAGACTCACAGCGTGGCTGGGATGAGGAGCCGTCATCGCATCTTGAAGAAACCCCAAAACCAAGCCCATGCTAGCAGCTCCCCAAACTGTACGTTTCCGCTTAATACTCCAAGCTACCAACCAAATTAACAGCCAGTTTGGTCCAATTCCCAGCAATTCCATTCCCGGCATCCGAGTGGGCAATATCAGTATGCACAGCATCACAGATAGAAATGTAACTGCGAAGTTGAGAAATTGGCGCGATCGCGAAGACATCCGAGATAAAGCTTTCATTGTTGCTGTGCTCCCTCAGATGCTGCTGAAGATTGACTCGGCGAATCGTTTGGTTCGGCTTGCTTAGAGTGCGGGTAAACCACCGCCCACTCCAGAGCATTCATCGGTGCAGAGAACTCAACCACAGCTTCGGGAGCCGGAGTTTTATTCATATCCACCGAAACCACTTTTCCCACAGGCAAACCAGGAGGGAACAACTGACTGTAAGAAGAAGTTGAAACCACATCCCCAGGCTTGACATTGGGAACATTATCAAAAAACTCCATCACAGCCTGATTTCCGCCTTTCCCGCGCATAAAACCCATCTGGCGACTGCGGGTAATTCCCACACCCAATTGACTCGTAGCGTCGCTGACTAACAGCACCAAGCTAGTATTAGGAGTAACGCTGACAACTCTGCCTACCAAACCGCCGGGGCCCATCACAGTAAAATCTGTTTTGATGCCATCGTTACTGCCGCGCCCCAAGGTTACTTGCTGCCACCAGTGGCCCGCACTGCGGCCGACAATAGGAGCCACAATCCCTGCTGGTTTCTTAGCCGAAACGTAACCTAAAAGCTCTTTTAGCTTCTGATTTTGAGTTTCTAATTCTAATAGTTGCGCTTGCAATTCTTGAGTGCGCGCCGAGATGAGTTCCTCTTGCCCAGAGCCGTTGGCGTGAAACGGACGAGTCACCCAATTGTAAACTTCAAATACTGCCCCACCTTGTGTTTGCCGAACTCCCCAAGCGGCAGTTACAGCTAAACCTAAAAGAGCTATTGGCAGCCGCAGATCCCACCACTTTCGGAATGTATTTTTTAGCATAATTTCACTAATCTAAAATTGTTAAGTCAGGATTTTAGATTTGAGATTGCAGCCGTATTTCTAAATCCACAATCCCAAATTTGTTAACTACATATTACGCGACGACTGCCCGCTGAAAACCCGTTCCAACTGTTTGTTTTCCAATACCCTACCAGTTCCCAAAACCACGCAGCAGAGCGGATCGGCTGCCACGTGAGTGACAATTCCTGTTTCGTGACTGATCAGAGTATCTAAACCTTTCATCAGCGCGCCACCACCAGCCAGCATAATTCCCCTGTCAATAATATCTGCTGCTAATTCCGGCGGGGTGCGTTCCAAAGTACGCTTGACAGCTTCCACAATTACTGAAAGCGGTTCCGACATACTTTCGCGAATTTCTGGGCCTTTGATAGTAACAGTTCGCGGCAAACCCGACAGTAAGTGCAAGCCCCGCACTTCCATCATTACATCGTCATCCTCTGGAGTTGGATATGCAGAACCCACCTGAATCTTAATTTCTTCAGCAGTGCGTTCGCCGATGACCAAATTGTGAACTTTTTTCATGTATTGGACGATCGCCTCATTGAGTTCGTCGCCGGCTACCCGCACAGACTCACTGATCACCGTACCTTGCAAACTCAAAACCGCAACTTCCGTCGTACCTCCGCCTATATCTATAATCATATTGCCAGTCGCCTCAGCAACAGGCAGTCCCGCCCCGATCGCCGCAGCGATGGGTTCATCAATTAACCGTACTTCTCTAGCACCGGCCTGAGTCGCCGCCTCAATGACAGCACGCCTCTCGACTCCGGTGACACCGCTGGGGATGCCAATAATGATCCGCGGCGAAACTAAGCTTCGGCCTTCGTGAACCCTGCGGATAAAAGTCTTGAGCATCAGTTCCGCCGTATCGAAGTCTGCAATTACCCCGTCGCGAAGCGGGCGCAGTGCTATGACGTTCCCTGGCGTGCGGCCGAGCATTTTTTTTGCTTCTTCTCCAACAGCCAGCGGTATTTTTAAATCTTGGTCGATCGCCACTACAGAAGGTTCCTGCAGAACAATACCTTTGCCCGATACATAAACGAGCGTGTTAGCAGTACCGAGGTCGATACCCATATCTCTAGATAACGAAAATCGATTGAGAAGACCCACTGATTCGTACCCCCCCCAAAAACTAAAATACTATTGTGTGCAATAATGTTGTTACAAAAGTGTAACCGAGGTGGATTCTATTACGTTTTTCATCCTGAGTCTAGTCAGAAATGTACATTGTCGAGCTCAGGTTGAGCGCAGACTCGCCAATCATCCACTATCAATATGTTCTGCTAACTGGGTGTACAATCAGGATGAAGCCTCACAAGCGCTGTTCCAAGTTCAGTTTGGAGGCTAATGCCCGTGTGGACTGTTTAACTACATCACCGATCGACCACATTCCCAAAAAAGTTTATGAGTCTTAATGTTGTGACTTTAGTAGGCCGCGTCGGCGGCGACCCGGACGTGAAGTATTTTGAGTCGGGTACAGTTAAGTGTAGTTTGACGCTGGCAGTGAACCGCAGAACCAAGAACAGCGATCAACCAGACTGGTTCAATCTGGAAATCTGGGGCAAAACAGCGCAGATTGCTGCTGACTACGTTCGCAAAGGCTCTCTAATTGGCGTAACAGGCTCTTTGAAGTTCGATCGCTGGCAAGACCGCAATACCGGTTCAAATCGCTCGAAGCCGGTAATTAAGGTAGACCATTTAGACTTGCTGGGTTCCAAACGCGACAACGAGTCGGGTATGTCGCAACACAACAGCGAATTCTAGCGTTTGGGGAATTGGGGAAGTAATATTTGTGAATTGGGTGGGTGCTCGTGACTTCAGAAAAGTTAGAAATTGTTCAAACTGAGTACCAAGCTGGGCAAGTAGCTTTTGAGAGTGGCCGGTATGCTCAAGCTGTGCAGAGTTTAGAAACAGCTACCGGTTTAGTCGATCGAAATTCCCGGTTGGGCGGTGAGGTGCAGATGTGGCTAGTGACAGCCTACGAAGCCTCTGGCAATACAGAAAGGGCGATCGAGCTTTGCCGCAAGCTCACCCGCCATCCCCGCCAAGAAACCCGCCAACAAGCAAAACGCTTGCTGTTCATTCTCGAAGCTCCCAAACTCACTATCCCTCCTGAATGGATGGTGAAAATCCCTGATTTGGCAGCTTTAGATGAAAATCAATCAATCAGTTTTCAAGCAAATCCGAACGCTGATATCAAGTACGCTAAACCCAAGGCCGCCGTACCAGAGCCTGTAGATTTGAGTCAGGTTAATACCAAAGACAATCGATTTATCTGGGTGGCGTTAATTGCGATCGGGCTAATTTTAGGCGGCTTATTTATTAGTTATTAAGCAGATGACCAATACACATTTCCAATAATTATTGTGGAACAGGCATCTTGCCTGTTCAATACAGGCTTTTCTGGATAGAACCAATGCCTTTTAGCAATTATAAAACTATCAGCGCGGTCGCCAAAGAATTCCAAATTAATTGCCGACGGAATAATTTCATTGTCGAAACAGAATTTGCAGTCAGCGAAGTTTTTCGGAATGAATTAGAATTGATTTTCAATGACGGAGTATTTGACAACTCGGAAATCGCCATTTGTGAAAATATCATTTATCCTGTATTAAAAGAAGTTTGGAAAAATTATCGCAGTAATTTTCTCCTCTGGAGTCACCAAACCTTATTCTATAATGAGAATCTGTCAGGAATTCCAGATTATATATTGGCGAAGCGCTCACCCCTCGGCACAGTAGTTTTTGACAAGCCCTATTTCATATTAGTTGAAGCCAAGAAAGAGAGCGCATTTGATGAAGGATGGGGGCAGTGTTTGGCAGAAATGATCGCCGTGCAGCGACTTAACAATGAACCAGAACAAACTATCTTTGGTATTGTTTCTAATGGCGCAATGTGGCAGTTTGGCAAGCTGAAATTAGAAAGGTTTACTCAAAATAAATTTTTCTATACAATTCAGGACTTAGAGCGACTGTTTGCAGCCGTTAACTATGTTTTTAAACAGTGTGAATTACAATTATAGGAGAAGGAAGTTCGGCAACGGATTATTTAACGGATGTAACGGAGGTAGCTGAGGTTAGGAAGAAGGAATAAGGAAGGCACCACCAGTGATTTTGACACGGATACACCGATTAATTATCGAGCAAGAGGCAGGAGTCAGATGTTGAATAGCGATAATTGCTAAAATAAAAAAAAGACCAAACCAGAAAGGCGATTATTGTGAGCGATTCTACCATAGAGCAGATTTTGAAATTGGCATCTCAACGCGCCGATGCCGCTGAAGTATACTACCTGTCGAGTCAAGACACCCCCATAGAATTTGAAAACAATCGCCTCAAATCCCTGCAAACCAAAGCACTGCAAGGCGTAGCACTCCGGCTGATTTACCAAGGCAAAATCGGTTTTGCCAGTTCCACAGATTTAACGCGGATAGACGATTTAGTAGATGCAGCGATTCAAACAGCCGAAATCGGCGACCCCGCAGAATTTGAACTCGCCTCCAACTTTCACCTAAAAGGCCCGGAAACCACCTACACTCCGCCCACAACTCAAGAATTAGTGGAAAACGGCAAAAACCTCATCGAGCAAGTTCACGCCTACAATCCCGATATTATGGTAGATGTCGGCTTCCACGTCCGCAGCGGTCGCGTGAAAATTGCCACGACGCAAGACCTGTATGCCGAAAGAAGCAGCCAAATAGTCAGCGGCTCGATCGCGGGAAATTTGGTAAAGGGAGAAGACTTTATGCAAGCATACAGTTACGACGTAGTGTGCGATCGTCCCCTGGACACCGACAGCATCCTCCAATCACTCCTCGAAAAATACCGCCTCGCCGAACATTCAGCCACCATCACCAGCGGTTCCTACCCAGTATTATTTACCCCCAGAGCCGCCGCTAGCACCCTGGGGGGCCTGTTTGATACCATCCTTTCAGGTCAAGCAGTAGTTCAAAAAGCCTCTCCCCTAGCCGACAAAATCGGCGAAACCTTATTTGACGAACGCTTTACCTTTTTTGAAGACCCCACTTTAGGCCCTTCTGCTTGTCCCTTTGACGACGAAGGTACACCCACCACCCGCAAAGTCTTGATAGACAAAGGTACTGTCACCGGATTTTATTGGGATCGCAGGTGGGCCGCTCGCGCCGGTGTACAATCAACCGGCAACGGTTTTCGTGGCGGATTGTCTCGCCCAGGCCCTGATTTGACTAACTTTTGCATTTCCCCCGGAAATACCGCCACTCAAGACTTGATTGCTAGTATGGACGAAGGTCTAATAGTAGAGCAGGTTTTAGGTGCCGGTCAGTCCAATCAGTTAGCTGGCGAATTTTCGGTCAATTTGGACTTAGGCTATAAAGTAGAAAAAGGCAAAATTGTGGGTCGCGTCAAGAATACAATGGTGGCAGGCAGCATTTTTGAAGCCTTTAAAAATTTGGCAGATTTGAGCAGCGAAGCCGAATGGGTAGGCGGTGCGGCATATTTGCCGAGTATGCTGTTTCACCAGTTGGGTGTAGCTTCCAGGCAATAAGTTCAGTGGGGTTAATTTACTCGTTACCAGGCTCTGCCTGGTAATACATATCATGAGGCTCTGCCTCGAATTTGAATGAAAGCTTGCGAGGCAAAGCCTCTAGACATGGGTTCCCAGGCAGAGCCTAGGAACCAGTTAAAAGTCCCGACGTGCAAAACAAACATAGAAACAGTGTCGGCAATTCAACGCTTTGCTAATTCATGCAACTAGGTAAAAATAGGGAAAAATATATAATGAAAGAGCAAAATGTCAAGGATGGAACTCGGAAGAAGAAAAAGCACTTTTTCTTTCTTTTACCTTTGGTTTTTTGCCTTTTAACTCTAGTGACTGGATGCGTTCAGTACGATGTCGGGGTTAACTTTGAGAGTCAAACTCGCGGCGAAATCGTGCAGCACATTAAACTGGGGGAAAGGTTGACGAGCTTCAGCAGCGAAACTGTTGCAGAATGGTTGAAAAGCGTAGAAAGCCGGGTGAGGTTGCTGGACGGAAAAACTAAACGGCTTTCCCCCACAGAAGTTCTAGTGAGGATTCCTTTCAATAATGGAGCAGAGTTGCAAGACAAGTTCAACCAATTTTACAATCCGATCGCACCAAGCACAAAATATCGGGTCGCAAGTCCGCTAGAAACAGATTTGCCGAAGTTTGAATCTCACCTTAGTGTCAAGCAGAATAATTTATTATTGGTGCTGCGAAATCGGTTGAGTTTGGAATTGGATTTGCGCTCTCTTTCACTGCTTTCTTCTAACGGCAGTCTGCTGCTGAGTCCGGGGGGACTTTTGGAGCTAGACTTTAGGTTGAACACGCCTTGGGGCGCCGAAAGTATTGAAACAGTCGCCGGTGCGCTGGTTCCCGAAGGCTCTCAGCAAGGAAAACAGTTAGTTTGGAAGCTCAAACCCGGAGAAGTTAACTATTTGGAGGCGATATTCTGGATTCCCAGTCCCGTAGGAATTGGGGCGCTGATTATTGCCTTATTTGTGGCGGCGGGCATTGCTTTGAAATATCAAATATTGCCAGCGCTGGGAATCGGGCAGAAACCGCAAAACATCGGTCAAACCTAAAGAGGATATGTCGTAGAGGGGCGGCTTAACCAATCTCTTCAATCAACTCTCAGAGCTGCAATAAATCCGCCCCTCCCCGGATATTATGGTTAATTGACCAGATTTGAGCTTATCAAAAAAAACTGAGAACATCTGTCAAAACACAGTTGACAAATCGTAAATAATTTGCTTAACCTGAATTGAGAATTAGGAACAGAGAAAATGCGATCGCTAAATTTCTTCTTCATCTTTCTGATTTGCTTGGCTCTAGTATTATTCAGCATCGAAAATACACAGCCAGTCGCGATTCAAGTTATCGAAGGCGTCCAAGTTAAAGCTCCGCTGTGCGTAGAACTAATTGTAGCGACCGGATTAGGGGCAACACTAGCGTGGCTGTTCAGTCTGTGGTCGAGAATGCAGCGAACCCTCGCCTCGCGCCAAGAGATTCGCCAAGTTCGCGAAAAAGAGCAGCGGATTCAGGAATTAGAACAAAATCTTGAACGCTATAAAGCCGAAGTAGAAGGCAAACAACCTTTGTTAGAAAGTGCAGAACCGATAAGTTTAGAAATAGCAGCCATTGAGGGCACCAATCCTGAAATGACCGCCAATTAACTGGATATGCTCTCTGATTTTCTCAGAGGGAAAACCTAAAATCTAAAATCTAAAATCTAAAATCTAAAATCTAAAATCGAATGGCCGTTTCCCGAGACCAAGATGGCTTAGAAACGATTTCCGAGGGTATCGCAATTTTAATTGACCTAGCCGAACGGGGAGAAATTGATCCTTGGGACGTTAAGGTAGTTGAAGTGTTCGATCGATGTTTGAGCAAGCTTACGAACGCCTGCGATGCCGATCAGAGTAAGGATTTCTCCGATTTGTCCCACTCCGGCCAAGCGTTTTTGTACGCTTCAATGCTGGTTTTGCTCAAAGCAGAAAGTATCGTCCTCTCCGAACCCCCCGCGAATCCCGACGCCGACGAGCCTGCAGTAGAAGACGCAGAGCACTCAGGCGGGCGCCACTTGCCGCAGCATTTAGAGCGGCAATTGCGCCGTCGCGGTGTAGCTCAACTACCGCAAAAACGCCCGGTGACACTCCCAGAACTGATTGAGCAGTTGCAGCTAATGAAAGCAGCAATGGAGCAGCAGACAGTTACCCCCCGGCGCCGCCCTACCTCAAAAATGCGATCGCAAGCGGCCCAGGCTATCTTTGAGCTAGCTCACCAAGAAAATCTCGTAGAAACTGCTAGCGAACTCGAACGGTTTCTGGCTCAGCGCGGCCCGGAAATTGACGAGGGTTGGCTGGACTTGGACAAATTGTTGGAACTCTGGCATCATAACGAGTTGCAGTCTCCTGTCAACCCAGAACTCCCGCTATCGACTGGGGAAATTCACTTGCCAAATCATGACCGCGTGGGTATTTTTTGGGCACTGTTGCTGCTGTCGGCTCAGTCTAAAGTAGAGTTGCTTCAAGAGGAGTTTTACCAAGACCTCAAAATCCGCGCGCTTTGAGCTTGCACGGTATTAGGTTGTCGGGGGAAACTAATAACTACGCCACTGCGTCGGTTAAGATTCTAGGCAGAATCTCGCTCTATGGCATTCTGTTGCTGAGTCTGGGATGCGGAGAGCGGGAGCGTGAAGTTATTGCTGGTTCCCGATACCTGGTTTCTTAAATCCAGGTAAATTCGGAATAAATGATTGATAGCCTGGTACGATGTCGCCTATAAACAGGTCAGGATTTTGCTGTGCTCGATCGCTTCGACGATCGCAACCGCTAGCATCTAATTGTTCAGTTGATATCAGTTAACAGAGGGTTGAGGAAGTTAAGAATGAAAGCGATGATTCTGGCGGCCGGTAAAGGCACTCGCGTCCGTCCTATTACTCAGACAATACCCAAACCGATGATTCCCATCCTGCAAAAGCCAGTGATGGAGTTTTTGGTTGAATTGCTCCGCCAGCATGGATTTGACCAGATTATGGTCAATGTTTCCCACCTGGCAGACGTGATTGAAAACTACTTCCGCGACGGTCAAAAGTTTGGGGTACAAATTGCCTATTCTTTTGAAGGGCGAATTGAGGACGGAGAAATGATTGGAGAGGCTGTCGGTTCGGCTGGCGGCATGAAACGAATTCAGGACTTCTCGCCGTTTTTTGACGATACTTTTGTAGTGCTGTGCGGCGACGCTTTGATTGACTTGGACTTGACTGCTGCTGTGAAGTGGCACCGGGAAAAAGGGGCGATCGCTACTATTGTTATGAAATCGGTTCCCCGCGAGGAAGTTCCCAGTTATGGAGTGGTGGTAACAGACGAGTCTGGCAAAATTAAAGATTTCCAAGAAAAACCTTCTGTAGAGGAAGCTCTGAGTACCGATATCAACACTGGCATTTACATTTTTGAACCAGAAATATTCAATTATATTCCCTCTGATACAGAGTACGATATCGGTTCGCAATTATTTCCCCACCTTGTAAAAATAGGCGCGCCTTTTTACGGGATTAGCATGGACTTTGAGTGGGTGGATATCGGCAAAGTTCCTGACTATTGGCGGGCTATTCAGAGCGTGCTCCTGGGACAAGTTAAAAATGTTTCGATTCCGGGAATTGAAGTACGCCCCGGCATTTACGCTGGTTTGAATGTAGCTGTCAACTGGGATAAGGTTGATATTACTGGGCCTGTTTACATCGGCGGGATGACGATCATTGAGGATGGAGCAAAAATTGTCGGCCCGACAATGATTGGCCCAAATTGTTGGCTTTGCAGTGGCGCCACTGTGGAAAACAGCGTGATTTTTGAGTATTCTCGTTTGGGCCCGGAGGTGCGGTTGGTTGACAAACTGGTGTTCGGGCGCTACTGCGTTGATAAAACCGGGGCTGCGATCGATTTGCAAGCGGCGGCTCTAGATTGGCTGATTACTGATGCTCGCCAAGTTTTACCCACTCAACACGGAGAAGAGCGGCGGGCGATCGCAGAAATTCTCGGCAATCCTGAATAATTGGTAATTGGTAATTGCTCAAGGTAAGGTGCGCCCTTACGCACCCTACTTTTACATTTACGATCTCAGCTTTCAATTCTGGCAATGTGCTTAGGTTGCACCCTACATTGTAACTCAATCGGCGTAAGTCCCACGCTATAACGGTACTCCGCGCAAGCGCGGGAATATAAGCCGAGCAAGGTCTGTCAAAAAGATCGACAATTCCCGGATTTTCTAACAGAAACGTGTAAGATATAAGTGGTTGCGACCCACCCACTCGACTGCAAACAATAGGTCACAGTAGCAGTAATATGCTTGACCTTGGATAACTGCGAGAGAAAGGGGGAAAGAACAGACCGCTGGTTGGTAAGGTAACGCCCTCCTGTAAAAAATAAGCCATGTTTGTTGTACGAAGAAAAATTTTGCCTTGGGAAACAGGGCTTCTGCGTGGGTTCCCTACGAAGGGATAAAGGCTGCAAAGCCAGAGATGCTGTGTAAGACTCGGATCGTCTTCAGTGACGAATACTCGGTAACGGGTATTCCCAACAGAGCAACGGCAAACGAGACACGAAGCCCGAACTATAACGGTACTCCGTTTAGTTTGGGTATTTCACGACTGAAGATAAGTATACTGGCTGAGACTCCGCTCGTAATTTTGCAGCAAAAGTTGGGCTTCGGAAAGAGTAATTTTATTTTGCTGCAAAGCTGCTTCTGTCTGACGGCGGATGCTTTCCACCAAATTTTCTGAATCATACTGTACGTAACTGAGGACTTCTTTCATAGTGTCTCCTTTCACAACGTGTTCGATATGATAGCCAGAAGGTGTTAGCTGAATATGAACTGCATTTGCATCGCCGAATAAGTTGTGAAGGTTGCCCATAATTTCTTGATAAGCACCTCCCAAAAATAGCGCCAAATAGTAAGGTTCTCCAGGTTTAATAGTATGCAGTTCCAAAACCGACTTCACATCTCGCAAATCAATAAATTGGTCGATTTTGCCGTCGCTGTCGCAGGTAAGATCGGCTAAAATACCGCGTTGAGTTGGTTCTTCGTCGAGTCGGTTAATTGGCATAATAGGGAACAATTGGTTAATTGCCCAACTGTCCGGTACTGACTGGAAAACAGATAAGTTGATGTAATAAATGGACGCCATCACTTTTTCTAAGTCTTCCAAATCGTCAGATACGTATTCATTTTGCCGCGCGATCGCCTGTATTTTATCGCAGCAAGCCCAGTACAACTGTTCGGTTTTCGCCCGTTCCGCAATTCCCAAATAGCCTAAGTTAAATAAACTGACTGCTTCTTCCTTGAATTGGATAGCATCGTGATAAACTTCTTGGTAATTTTCGGGGCTGATAGATTGGTAAATTTCGTAGAGATTGCGCGGAATTTGGTGCGCGTTTTCGTCTACTGGTTCGGGTACTTCTCTGGGGACATCGCTAGTACCGAGTACGTCAAAAACTAACACTGATTGGTGAGAAGCGATCGCCCGCCCGCTTTCGCTAATGATAATTGGAACCGGGATTTTCCGCTCGTCGCAGGCATCTTTCACTCCCGCTACTACGTCGTTAGCGTAGTTTTGCATATTGTAGTTTTTGGAAGCGTGGAAGTTTGTTTTAGACCCGTCGTAGTCAACGCCGAGTCCACCGCCTACGTCCAAGTAGTTCATATTAGCTCCCAATTTAGCTAATTCTACATAAATGTGGCTGGCTTCTCGAATGGCGTCTTTGATGACGCTAATTGAGGAAATTTGAGAGCCGATGTGGAAGTGCAGTAATTGCAAACAATGGAGCATTCCAGCTTTTTCTAGTTCGTTGACTGCACGGATAATTTCAGGAATTGTCAAGCCAAATTTTGCCCGATCGCCCGTGGAACCTCCCCAGCGGCCAACCCCTTTGGTAGTGAGTTTGGCTCGCACTCCCAAAATCGGTTTAATTCCTAATGCTTTGCTGGCAGCGATTGCGAGTTCTACTTCCTCTATTTGCTCCAGCACAATTACGGAAGTTTGGCCTAGCCGCTGCGCCAAAATAGCAGTTTCGATGTATTCGCGGTCTTTGTAACCGTTACAAATTAATAAAGCGCCTGGGTTTTTTAAGGTCGCCAAAGCTATCATTAATTCCGGTTTAGATCCGGCTTCGAGCCCGAAGTGATGGGGTTGACCGAAACGCACCAAATCTTCAATTAATTGTCGGTGCTGGTTGCATTTAACAGGAAAGACACCGCGATAGACATTTTTGTAATTGTACCGAGCGATCGCTCTGGCAAAACACGAATTTAACCGCTCGATCCGGTCTTCCAAAATATCAGAAAATCGAATCAGCAGGGGCAAAGCCAAATTTCGCTGTTTCAGGGATTCTACCAGTTCGCACAAGTCGAGGGAACCGCCGCGATCGCCCTTGGGAGATACTGTAACGTGACCGGCTGCATTGATCGAAAAATACGGTTCGCCCCAACCTTGAATTCGGTAGAGTTTCTCACTATCTTCTATAGTCCAAGATGCTTGTGGCAGTTGAGCCGCCGTTACCAAAGCACTGTCTGGTGCCGCCAAACTCGTGACTGTTGGCGAGTGAGTCGATAGCGGATCGAGATCGGAGAAAGCAGCGGTGGCTGGGGAACTCATCTTATTGGCAACCTCTTTTAGGAGTGGTCAAATAGATAGTTTATCGCACATATCGGGTTTCCTGATGCAGTTGAAAAATCACTTTGGGTACAGGGGCTGGCGATTTTAGATTTTAGATTTTAGATTTTAGATTTTAGATTTTAGATTTTAGAATTGACTCTACAGATGGATGAAAACCGGGGATTGAACTACAATCTCAACCGTATTTGCTTTGCTGGACTTATTTCTTCAAGCAAGTGTCCCTATGCAGGTGAACTCTGAAACTCGGTTTCAGAGTTCACCTGCGCCAAGAGAGTTGTCGGACGATCGCTCGCCCGACACACACTAACCAAAAATCACCTCCGGCGGCGCCATGTCAGCCCCCACCCTCAATCCCCCGTTATTAGACTTCTTCAAGCCCGGTTGAGGTGCTTTTTCTGGGGTCTTCTGAGCCGGTGCAACTGAGGCTGGCGGTGTCACCTGCGGTTGAGGTACTGCCTGTGCTCCGGGGATCACGGGTTGCTGCGACAGCCAACCCAAACCCCCTACAGCCCCAGCCATCAAAGCGGTGTAGCCGATGTACAAATGCACCGGACGCATTTGAAAGCCTTCGCCTGACTCGGAATCGGAAACAGACACAGACATACTGGGAATTGGACTCGGAGCGGGTTTGGGCAAAGCATTCGCCATAGCGCTGCCGTCTAGTCCCAAGGCGTCGCCGAGTCTGCGGATAAAACCTCTAACGTAAATATCTTGGGGCAGTTTGTCGATTTCCCCATTTTCGATCGATTCGATGTGGTGCAGCGGCACGAGAGTTTGACTGTGGAGTTGCTGCAGGGATAGGGAGCGAATTTGCCGTCCCTTACGCAATTCTCTACCCAACTCCTGCAGGCACTCTTCTCGCTGTTGAACGGCTAAAGCTGCTTCTTCTTCCTTGGTGAGTTTTTTTGGCTTCTTGGGAAAACCGAACCCTGGGAAGGATTTTCCGGGGACGGTGACAGTTGCAGGTGGAGCCGACTCGACTTTAAGTTCGTCTTGGGGCGCTTGTTTGCTGTCTTCAGTGTTACTGTCTCGATCGGAAGTTTCAGTTTCAGACTCGGTTTGGGGCGGCGCTTCCACAGTAGCGCTGCGCCAATAGAAGACAGGAGCAGCTACTGGTGGCTCCAATTCTTGAATTTCTGTCACCGCGTCAATGGCGGGACTTAGAGGAGTAAAACTCTCTTGGGGTACTTGCGGTTCAATTTTGTTTTGTTTGGGAAATCGATCGAATGCGAGCTTGACGGCTTCTCTGCTAACTGCTCTAATTAAAATTTCGGCAGCGGAAGCGGCTTCGCCCAACATTGTTTGCAGGCTAGCTAGAGCGTGGCTATAGGTGTCGCTACAGAGGAGTTCAGCTTCTATTTGACCTAGGACAGAACGAAAACTTTCTTGAGAAATTTCAATAGTTGGGTGATCTGTCACCCCAAAATAAGCCTCGGGTTTCAGTGCCATGATATTCATGTTGTCTTGGTAGAAGGTATCTGAGTACGTTCTTCGACAGGTTGGCAGTGATTCCGGATGTCGGTTGGGGGAGACTGGGAGAGTGGGGCATTGGGCATTGGGCATCGGGCATCGGGCATCGGGCATCGGGCATCGGGCATCGGTTGCCCCTCACCAATAACTATTGTTTGTGGATGCGATCGAGCAACCAAAGAGCACCGAAAATGCCGACAAAATGGGCAACAGTGGCGTGAGTATTGGCGAGTACGACAAATATATCTAGGGGCTGAATAAATCGACCAACATCAACTGCGGCACCGAACAAGGCTTGCGGCTGAGCTAGAGATTTGGCTAAAAGTGTGCCGCTGATGGCTTCTGCGCCGATCAGCGTCAGGATCATTCCTGACAAGTTGCTCATCAGTGCCAGCCGCACCTCTTTGATGGTGTCTGCTTTTTTGGGGCGGACTGCGTTACCGGGCGATCGCAGTTGTCTCGACAAACGAGTGAAGCGGAAAGAGCGATATACGCTGTAAGCGAGGACGGCCAGCCCGCAAATGGCAAAAAATACGCCGCCGCCGGTGCCGGCACTGTTTGAACCCGCACCGGCGGTAGCCCTGGGGAGGGCGAAGGGGATGGCAAAGAGCAAAATGATCGCCGCTACCACCCCTAGCACTAACTGTACCCAGAAGCAAACCCAGCCTGTTGTACGAAGGGCAAAGGCTACTCGCTGTACGGCGACAGGAAGCTTATCGTTATCTAACTGATTAGTCATATTTTGAGCGGGTATAATTAATTGGCATTAGTTGGCAGCAGTTTTTTCTCTTCGGGGACGGTTGACGGCGGTTAACCCTCTTTATAATAGAAGTAGCAATGTTTAAGATTTGTAACTAACATTGGATTTCACATTTGAATAGCGTCGATCGCCAGGTACCCAAAGCAATGACACAACTACAACCCACCGTCACCCCCAAACTGGAACAGCCAAAGTTTGGTTTCAACAGCTACGCGGAACGCCTTAACGGTCGAGCCGCGATGATCGGTTTTTCTCTAACTTTAATTATCGAGTATGTCACAGGCCAGGGCTTGCTGTCCTGGTTAGGTCTCAACTAATTTTAGCAACGGCGCGGTCAGCCTTACACTTTGTCTTGACTCTTCCGGCAGCGGGTGTGACTTCTGCTGACCGCGACAAATTCGGGAATTGATTAAAATATTAATTAGAAACAAGCCCAGCGACTTCTCTGTGGAGAGAGATCTGTTCCCGAATGCAATAGCTGGCTTTTGGAGGTATATATGGGGTGGAATTTTGATTTGACAAGCTTGGCAATTTTGCCTCGCTCCCGTACAATTCCCCACAGGCGAGAAGATGAATTTAGGTGAAGCTAGTCTTTGAGCTAGAAATCCCGATCGTTCCGCCAACTCTAAGTTTTAGAGATGGATCTAATCGCTTAATGCTTTATTAAACTTGCCCTCAAGCGAATTATGGCGACCATATTGACAGGCGCTCCGTTTTATGTAACATTCTCAGGATAATGCCGAAAACCAAGGCAAAAATTTTCTGGTTTGTAAACCACGGTCGATTTAAGACTGACCAGCCTATAACAAGGTCGAACGGGATACCACGATTCGTTAAATGGGTTGAAAATAATGGTTCAACAATGGCTAAAAGCTTCAAAAAGAATAGTTGTACTGACTAAAAAAATAGGGTGGGCTACACCCGAATTTACGCCTGTGGACAAGTAGGAGCCGACTCCCTTGGCAGAAGCAGGAATCAGACCCTCTAGAAAATACTTCTAGTTGAATGGTGAAACTGAGATAAGTTTAGCCAAGTTTTGTATAGCAGATTGTAAATAAATATAGAACAGAGTAAAACCAAATGAATGCTTCGTGGACGCGACTTTTGAGGTCAGCTTACCGTAAAGAGCCAATTACCAGCTTTGTTGTGACAGTGGGCGTTGTCGATGCAGCCATCGGCAGCATGGGTGCGAGTGGCTCTTTATTGGCTTTTGGGCTTGGCACCGCTGGGGTGGCGATGGCTCTCCGCTGGTGGCAATTTTACCGATCTGGAGCCGAACAAACCGCACCTGCTCCCGAATACTATCTTCCTCCTCAGTCTTCTCGCCCCCAGTTGCCCGTGCTTAATGTGTCTAAAAAAAATCCTCCTTATTAAGATTACTGGGCAATGGTGACTGGGCGATGTGCCGATCGACTCCCTGGATCTGAGGCACTAAAAGATAGGGCAAGAAAGTCTTTCGATCTTGGATGCTTGGTGTATGAATATTTCTGTTGCCGAGAAACTGTACAAAATTGGCTCTGTAGCTGCCTGTAGTGGTTTGTCGGTGAAAACTGTTCGTTACTATGAGGAGATGGGCTTGCTGTCTGCTTTGTAAAACTTATCTAAACTTGTCTAAACTCATTTTTAGACACAGTTTGCGCTTACTTCCTACGCTGTTGGGTAGACGGCTAATCCCAAGATAAGTAGGCTATCCCCCTCAAGCCGAAGGTTCCCAGTTTAAAATATTAACGCTCGCGTTAAAATCTCGATCCAAAGATATGCCACAAGCAGGACAGTCAAAAGTCCGAACGCTTAGTGGCATATCTTTTTTGGTGCCACAGTTGGAACAAGTCTTAGTGCTAGGAAACCACTGGTCTACCAACACTAAATTGGCTCCATACATTTTTGACTTGTAGTCGAGTTGACGTTTGAACTCGTAAAAGCCGAGGTCAGATATTGCTCCAGCCAACTTGTGATTCGCCATCATTCCTTGAACATTCAAGTTCTCAATCTTAATTAAATTAAATGTTTTAGCCAAATAAGTTGTCAACTTGTGAAGGAAATCTAAGCGAATGCGAGCTATTAGGGCATGGAGTCGGCTGATTTTATTGTAGGTCTTGCGCTGGTTTTGAGAACCTTTTACCTGCCTTGATGCTTTACGCTGCAAGGTCGAAAGCTTGGTTTTCGCACTGGCTATTAACGGCTTCGGTGCATCAAAAGTTTGCTGAGTTGATAGCGTGACAAAAGACTTGATACCGATGTCTATTCCTACAGAACCTTCAGACTGCTGAACGGGTAGAGGTTCTGCATCAACACAGAACGAGACAAACCAGCGATTTCCTTCTTTTGAAATCGTGAAAGTTTGAGAGACGAAGCTACACTCCAAGGGTTCAAAAAGTCTAAAAGTTCCCAACGTAGGAATCTTAATAGTTCTGCCAGCAACTAGCAAAACTTTGCCGTTAGACGAATCAACCGTAAAAGATTGACCATCCCTGCGACTAGCAAATCTTGGATGACCCGCTTTCCCAGAGCGATACCTACTAAACGCATCTTTGAGATCGATCAAAGCATTTTGGTAGACTCGACTAGATAACTGGTTCATCCAATCGAATTCAGGCTTTTTCTTGACATGATTGGTGAGAACTTTCTTGACTTCGTTGAGTACCTTCGAGTCGGTAAATTTTCCCTCGCTATACATTTGAGTCCGCAAGCTCAACCCAAAGTTAAATACTACGCGCCGGAATCCTGCGTGTCTTGCCATCAAAGCCGCTTCGTTGTTATTCAGTTTGAGCGCTCGTTTAATAGCAAACACAAAACTTCCTCTCAATAATCAACTATGGAGAATTTTAGCAAACTATTTGGCACTTTAGTCAAGCTCCTGCGGTGGAGCGATCGCCCGCTGGTTATCGCTTGTTTGGCGAAACGGTATTTAACAGGTTGGCGTTTATTAAACGATCTCAGACTCTGGGTTTGAGCCTTCAGGAGATTAAGGATATTTTAGAGGTTCGCGATCGGGGAGAGTTGCCTTGCTCTGAAGCGAAGCAGCATCTCACGGCTAAGGTAGAGGAAATTTCCGTGCAAATTGCAGCCTTAGAAACTTTGAAGGGGGAGTTGCAAGGCATTCTCAACTGCTGGCAAGAGCAACCTTCGCAAGCGAGCATTAGTAGCACGATTTGTCCGAACATTCAGCGGGATTGAGCGGCGGAAAGATACAAAATAAGGGAAGGAATTATCGGTTTCCTTCCCTTGATGGTTTTGTTGGTGGTTTTGTTGGTGGTTTTGTTGGTGGTTTTGTTGGTGGTTTTGTCGATCGTGTTGAGCTTTTAACTGTTTTCGCAGAGTTTGCTGTTGCTTTTTGAGTTGCCGAGCCCTGGCTGAGCCGCCTTTACCTTTGGAGTTTCTACCCTCGCTGCGAGGAGACTCCCAACTTTTTAGTCTCATGTTTTTAATTCTATGCACTACTTCTATACTACACCGCCCGATTTTCACTGTCAAGTATTTTTTAGACTGATGTTTTCTAGTATCAACTTTTGACTGATGGGGATTTGCTACAGACATAGGGATTGTGCGCCCATAAGCACCCTACAGCCCGATGGTGCCCCCATAAGCACCCTACAATTAGAGTTTTTTGTCGGATTCCGTTAACAGCCCTAATTGTGTATATTTATCAGTCCAAATATCCGGCGGGTATTTCAGCATCTGTAAAAATTGGCAGCGTTTCCCAACTTTTCACCCATTCCGGCAATTGGGCTACTTTTTTTAGCTGGAGCGACATTTCTATTAAGGAAAATCCTAAATTGTGGAAATCTTGAATAACTTCGGCTTTCAAGAAAATTTCATTTTTAGCTAAATCGGGAGCATTAGTCGCAATGACAACGCTGTTGCCGGCTTCTAAATTGCATATATAAACTTGTGCGAACACAGTTTGAATTGTTTTCACCGCTGCCGCATTAAACTCTTGTTTGTGGAACAGGTGGACAACTAGAACACCTGCGCTTGACAAGCGAGTTTTGCACAGTTGGTAAAATTCTTGTGTCACCAATCTATAGGGCATATAGCCGCTGCCAAAACCAGCATCCACGATAATTATATCGTTTTTTACTGTGGAATCTTGTTGGGCTAGATATTCGCGCCCGTCTTGAATGGCTACTTTGAGTCTGTCGTCGAATTGAATGCCAAAAAATTTTTGAGCTACTTCGACTACTTTTTGGTCAATATCTGTACATTCGACTATCGCGTTAGGGAAATAGTGGTGGAAAATTCTGGGGAGGGTGCCGCCACCAAATCCGATTACATAGATTTTTTTTGGGTGAGTTTTCCAGACTAATGCTAGCAACACGGATCGGGAATAGGGAAAGATTAAATTTAGTGGATTGTTGAGGTCTAGGATTGATTGAGCTACATTTGTGATTAAGGTTTCTCTGTCTGCTAAAAGCAGTAGTATCACTGAGTTTATTTTTTTTACGGCGATGCAGTTGTCGCCGGAATTTTGTTGAAATAGGAAGCCGTCTGGCTGTTGCTGAAGCCAATTGATTTGTTGGTGAATAGCTGCTAAATTGCTAGTTTGTAGATCGCCTTTATAATCAGTCATACGATTTTAGATTCAGGGTAAACGTCTCTTAACTTTAACCCAAAATATGCTACAGTTATATGCGACTATTTTTTTGTGTAGTTTATTCTAGTTCATGAGTCTTATCAATGGCAAGAGGTTTTAGTAAAACTGTAACTTCCCAACAAAAACAAATAAATTAATTTTCTTCAGTGAATATTTTGACTGCCATTTTTTTAAAATATTTTGCAACCTGGAACGATCCAAAAATAGAAAAAAGTAAAGAACATTTGCTCAAAAATATTAGATCAATTGCGATTCTAGCTATCATCAGCGGTGCCGACGGATGGGTGGCAATAGAAGCCTATGGTAAGGCCAAATATGAATAGTTAAAAAGCTTTCTAGAATTACCGAATGGTATACCATCTTATGACAGGTTTAGTCTCCTTATTTGCGCGAATTGAAGCGCAGCAGTTTCAAGAATGTTTTTTGAGTTGGGTAAATGCGATAGTCGGGGAATTAGGACTAAACGTGATTGCCATTGATGGCAAAACAATGAAACAATCTTATGACCGAAATGACCAGCAAAAAGCGCTACATATAGTCACTGCATGGTCTTCATCTCATCAATTAGTGTTAGGCAAAAAAAAAGAGATAAAAAATTTAATGAGCTAGATGAGTATGAACCCGTAGAAGGGCGGCTGAGTGTGTCGGAGTTAGTTTGAATAATTCATGTAGGGGCGATCGCACTTTGTGACAAGTTGGGACGTAAGGGCGATCGCTATTTCATTACGATCGCGATCGACCCCTACAAGCTACAAAAACTCATCTACTGGGAAACCCGTTTATTCTCACTTATAAATTAGCTATAAACTCATCAGGTGTGACCTTTGCTTGCTTTAGAACACCGCTGAGAGTACCAATTTTTAACTCGCGGTGGAGTGGCACAACGCAAACAATTTCTCCGTCTGGAAGAGGCTTTTTAAGGACAACGTGGCTACCCGTTTGTCTGGCTTGATAAAAGTCTAAACGCTCTAGTACGCGAATTACTTCTAGGCTTGATATTCTGGGCAACCTAGGCATAGCTAACCTCTATGCTAGTTACAAACCTGGGAGTGATTTCGTCGGGTAAAGGACACTCTTCGAGATAGAGCCTTGTAGCTTCTTTGAGATTGGCGATCGCTTGTTCTATGGTTTCGCCTTGGTCAATTGTGCCGACTTCTGGACATTCGGCAATGTACATATCTTCTTCTTTGTAAATGATGACTGTGAAGCTTTTAGTTTTCATTATATTTTTGCTTTCAGCATCAGAGGTTGCTTAGTTTCTATTTCCTAGTTTATCTTGGATGTAATTTTTTTGCAAGTACAGGGGAAGATGCGCGATCGCGCTTTTTGACAATTTGGGATGTAAGGGCGATCGCGATTTCTAGTAACTAGGATATCAGCAGCTAGGATTTGGGCTTAATCTCTGGTAATTTAAAACTTAATTGGTAATATGGATAAAATCAGGGCGATTCAGTTTTAATTCTGTTGCTTACTAGCCTGTAGTTTTTCTGATAATCAGCAAGCTTTTCTTTAGCTTGAGCTTCCACAAATGTACCTTGAGGAATAGAAGTTAACAGGTTGATCGCCTGCTGCAATTTTGATTGAGCATTCTGCCAGACTTCTTTAGGATGAGGTGGATTATTCACCATGAGGGCAGCTTCCCCTGCTAGTTTTTGGGCGGCTTCTAAATTAGTGGCTGCTTTCTGTTCAGTGACAATTCTATTAGTAATCGCCTGATAGTTAGTTCGATAAACACTTAGCTTTTCTTGAGCTTGAGTTGCAACAGGCGAATTGTCTGGAATTGCCTCTAACAATTTGATTGATTCCTGCCACTTCCCTTGTACTTGCTGCCAATTTTCTAGTGGATGAGGTGGATTTTGAGTCCTAACGGCAGCTTCCATTGCTAGTTTTTGAGCTGCTGCTAAATTTGTTGCTGTTGGGTCTGGCTGAGGAGTCGGTGTTAAGGTGGGTGAAGGTTCAGAATTTGTTTTTTGCTCTCCAACATTTAGAGGAATTCCCGAATTTGGTATTGTCTGCTGACTCGGTGAAATTTGAAAGGTAGTTTTCCAGCCCACAAAACCCAAAACTCCTAGAGTCAGTGTGGATAGTATCAGTATCCAGCCACTTCTACCCCCGCGTCTTTGCTCTGAAGACATGGTACGGTCAATAGGATTTAGAGATTCTCCTGTCTGTGTTGAGCTTTCGCTTTGCTTACGACTAGGTTTTTTTTGTTCCTTGTGACGGCGTTCTTTTTCTAGGTGTTTAAGAGATTGTTCAGCCTCTCCTCTTAACCTATTAGCCCGGTCAATTAAAGCATTAGCTTTTTCTTTTAAAGATACACATTCATTCAAGATAATTCCTAATGTTGTAGTTTGATCCTCATAAGATATAATAAGCCCATGCTCTTCATCAAACCATTCTATCGCAAACACTGATTCCCCAAAGTAAGATATAAAAGCTTTTATGCGCTCAATTGGCTCGACATTACGTTCAAGATTGTGTACGATACTATCCAGTTTGGGCTGAACCTGTTTTAGCTGTTCTTGAGCTACCTTTATTTGCTGAACTTGTTGCCTTAAACTTTGCTCTTCATCAAAGTCTATGTGAATTCTTAAATTTTCATCAATTTGCCTTACTTCTTCTGGGATACTTAGAGATTTCCTTTCCCATTCTAGCTTGATCAATAATTGTGAATCATTTAAAATATTTTCTGCTATATTCTTTAGACCCTCGCCCCACTCAATTAAGTTTTCAACATTTTCTATTAAGTCAGCAAGAGACGTTTCCTTATCTGGATCGCCCAATTTGTCTGCAAGCAATTTGCTCCCCCCTGCGACAAGTCCCTCTACTAAAAATCCACCAGGTATTAACAAGCCCGCCACCGCCCCTAACCAAGGTATCGCTCCCAAAAATCCTTTATTGAATCTCTCATTATTTAATACTTCTTCAAGTTCCTTGCCAATAGTATTTAGTCGCTTTAGAAGATTATCGATCTTCCCAATTTCACGTCTAATTTCGCTAGGATTGCCAATAGTAAGTTTCATTGCCTCGGCAATTTCTGGCAGTTGGTTTAGAAGGTTTTCAAGGTCAGCCATGATTTACTCTCCTTTAGAGTGGGGGAATCCCCACTCTAGTTTATCAATAATGGTTTAACAGCTAGCTAATTAAAACTTCCACTCCTGGTTGGGATCGGCCAGAGCAGCCTGCACAGAAGATAAATTAGCCAGTTCTTTAAACGGGCTAGACTTCGCAAGCTCTGTAATCGAATGTAATGCTAATCCCAGTTGCTCATTATTACCAGATGCTATTGCTCGATCGACCACATCGAAAAGTTGATTAAAATTTTGCGAGCGTTCATCAAAGGAGCGATCGAGGTACTCCATTAACAAGTCACGTTGAGCTTTAATCTTGGCGAGGCTTTCCTTTTCCCAGGCTTTGATTTCACGACGCTTTGTCCGCTCTTGTTCCGCGATTTGCTTGTACTCAGCGTAATGTTCAATAACTTGCTGCAAGACATCACCACAGCTAACAAACGCTGCCATTTTGCTCATTGTTAATTTCCTCACAGATTCCGGTATTTTGCTTGAATATTTGCCACTGCCGAATTCAGATTTCCTTTGCTGTCTAACACAGGGGTTTTCATAATTTCTACAAGGGCTTTCACCAGTAGGGCTACCTGTTGAAAATTAGCAGCATCTTGAACTCGATCAAAGGGTTTTGATTCAAGTTCCTTGAGAAGTAGAGCAACGCGATTGTCTAAATCAGACACCAATTTGCCTAATTCTTTGACTCGCCGTTCAACTTGTCGGATGAAATCTCTAGCCTCTTCTATTTTGGCAACTTCAACGTTAACCTGAGCTTCGTATTCACGTGCTTTCGTTAAAGCTTCCTCACCTTTACCTGCAATTTGGAAACCGCCAACAGCTAAAGCAGGGCCAAGTGCAATACCTCCGAGTACAGCGCCACCTAGTGCCATGCTGCCACCGCCTAACCACGCCGCCACACCAGACATACCGAGTTGAGAAACAGCTACATTGGTACTAAACAAGCCAAAAAATTGAGGAACCGCAACTGTCCCAAAAGTTTGCGCCACGCCTACTGCTGTAGCACCAGCAGCCGCGCCTGCCCCTGCGGCTGAAGTCACACCTTGGAATACTTCCTGACCTTCCAGCGCGACAGTTTTGTATTCTTTTAGCTGCTGAATTGATATGCCTTCTAGTCCAGCTAAAAATTTCATATCACTTTGGGAAGCTTTCTGGCCAATGCGTTCGATGAAAGCCACAAAGCGCCCAATAGTACGATGCCTTACACGAATTTGCAGTTGACCGTAAACTTCTGCTAATCTGTTGGCTGCTTCCCAGTCTACTTTTAGATCGCTGACTGCTTTCTCGTGTCGATGTTGGGCTCGCTCTCCTATTTCCTTGGCTTGATTGATGTTACCAAAGCCTTCAGTACCTTTCACAGCGCCATACGCAGCAGTAGCTAAAACAGCAGCGCCCATAATAAACGGAATTACAAAAATCATAAACCACTCCTTTTCTTCCCAGTAAATCAATCACCCAAAGACACGTTTAGCTCCCAGTTTTTATCCTCCATCTCTTGATATGAATATGTCAAATCGCCTCGCCTACCGATTTGAATTGTGTAAAACTCTGCTTTTCTTATACCATTCACTTCGATAGAAAATTGGCAGTGGTTATCAGATATTATTTTACCTATGCCTAACTCTCCAGTCGCAATAGTTTCTCCTTTATGATCTTTTACTAGCACCTGCCTACCACTTTTAATATCCCCGTAACCTCCTTTTCCATTACAAAACTGACCCACTCCACCGAAGAAGTCATCCTTGAGTGTTAGTGAGCCTTTAATATTGTGATTGAAACCTAAAAAAGGTATTCCTTTAAAGGTTAGAGTTGCTAAGACAATAACTCCTACTATAATCAAACGTTTTTGACGCTCTGGATTTTCATTAATATAATTTTGGCCGATGTCTAACAATTCTTTGAATTTTCGTTCTCTAAGCAAATCAATAATCGGAGTCAATAGATCAGTCAAATTTGCAAATTGATCTGTTGATAATTTTTTTGAATCTGAACTAACCTCTGCCTTTAGCTCAAACTCTCGATTCCAAGCCGGAAAATTCTCACCCGCCTGCTGCCCGTAAACCTTCACAGAAGTGATCGCCCCCGCCTTCAAATTCGTCAACTCCCTGCGGACAATCCTGATAGAAACCTCCTCATCAGGAACCACATCCGACTCCAGCATCACTTGCAAACAACCGTCTTGCAAACTCGCAGTCGCCGTAATTCCCTTATTTTGCAACGGAAGATTTAACAAAGATGCGATCGCCTCCACATCCCCAAGCTTAGCCCGTTCCTTCAAACTAAGCTGATTTGACTCCGTATTCTCACTAGAACTTGCCCGCCCCTCTGTAACATTTGCAACAGGCAATTTTTGCCCCGCCACTTCAAACTCTTGACTCCACGCCGGCACCTTCGCGCCCGTCTGTCGCCCGTAAACCTTCACTTTCTCAATCGATGCAGCCCCCAAGCCAGCGATCGACTTACTCACCCACGGGGTCAATATTTGCTGGCTAGGCGCTTCTGCCGCTTCCAGCATCACCTGTAAACAACCATCCTTAAGAGAAGCTGCGGCGGTGATGCCCTTGGCTTGTAGCTGGCGGTTCAGCAGAAGCGCGATCGCCTTTGCATCTCCCTGTTTCGCGAGTTCCAAAATATTCGGTTGTGTCATAACAGGTAGATACAACTAGCGCTTAGGATAACCTTTTGTTGTCTTAAGTATAAATTTTTTCCTAAATACCAAATCTTGTCAAGCCATATAAAGTCATATTTAGTAGTTTTTTTTCATCCCAACTAGGTCATAAAAAGTCACATTTAGTTGGTTGCTACTGAAAAAGTCCTATTTAGTTGGGTTACAATCAGGTCAACCCCTTGCATCTGGCTGACTGATGGACGTTGAAGAAGCTTTAGAATTTGTAGACCATCTAGCTTTGACTACTACGGGAAAACATTTAGATAGTCTGCAAAAAGCTATATTACGTGGCACTTGGAACAATCAAAAATATAAGGAAATTGCACAACATCACAACCGTTCAGAGAAATATGTTAAAGAGGTTGGCTTTAAATTATGGAAACTTTTATCAGTTGCATTAGGCGAGGAACAAGTATCTAAAGCAAATTTTAGAGCTAAATTGGAAAATTTACAAGCTTCTAATATTGTCTCACTCGTCGGTAATGGGTGCATCCATATTGGTAACATCTCTGCTGATAGTTCGCAATCCTCAAAAAAATTACAATTTGAACCGCAAAACAAGGATAAGTTTAACGAAAAAACAAGCAATTCCGAACCGAAAGTACATTTAGATTTAGCTGATGCACCAGAACCCAACCTATTCTATAACCGCACATCCGAACTCACCACCCTAGAAAATTGGATTTTAGGCCACACCCGCCTCATCAGCATTTTAGGCTTATCCGGTATTGGCAAAACCGCCCTTACACTCCAACTAATCTCACAAATTCAACACGAATTCGATCGCATCATCTGGCGAAGTCTCCGCAACTCCCCACCGCTGGCGTCACTCCAAACCGACTTAATTCAATTCTGTAGGGGCGGTGCCCCCGTGCCCGCCCCCTCCGTGCCCGCCCCCTATCCAGAAGAAAGGGCAACCACGGGGGGATTGCCCCTACTAGAATATTTACGATCGCACCGCTGTCTGATCATCCTCGATGATGTGCAAACAATCTTCAGCAGCCAACAACTCGCAGGAAATTACCAGCCAGGATATGAAAATTACGGCGCATTCTTCAAACAACTAACAGAATCATCCCACAACAGTTGCTTAATCCTCCTGAGTTGGGAAAAACCCAGAGAAATCGCCGCCTTAGAATGCGAAAACCGCCCCTGCAAATCTCTGCAACTCAAGGGTTTAGGCCCAGAAGCACAAGAAATCTTTAGAGAAAAAGGTTTAGGAGAACCGGAGAAATGGTCAGAACTAATCGACCTTTACCGAGGCAATCCCCTATGGTTAAATATAGTTGCAACTATGATTCAAGACTTATTCAGCGGTAGCGTTTCCGAATTCCTCTCCTATGATACCCTGTTCTTAGGTGACTTAGAATCTCTGCTGCACCAGCAGTGCGATCGCCTAACCCCATCCGAACAACAAGCTATGGGTTGGCTAGCAAGTACCACCGAACCAGCAGACATCTCAAAAATACCAGAAAACCTGCAACTATCACGGGCAGAACTATTAAATGTCATGCAATCTTTAGGACGACGGTCATTAGTTGAAACAGTACAACAAAATGGGCGATCGCACTTTACGATCGCGCCCGTAATCAGAGAGTATATAACAAACAAAAAATGAAAATCGCCACCTGGAACGTCAACTCAATCCGCACCCGCCTAGAACACGTTACTAGCTGGCTGCAAACAAACTCCCCAGACGTTCTCTGCCTCCAAGAAACCAAAGTTACAGACAAAGACTTCCCCCTAGAACCCTTCACCAACCTCGGCTACAACTGCTACATTTCCGGTCAAAAATCCTACAACGGCGTCGCCATTTTTAGTCGATCGCCCCTAACGCAAATCAGCACCGGATTTGCCCCACTTCTCGGCGACGAAACCACAGGTATTTTTGACGAACAAAAACGCCTCATAGCCGGGGTTATAGACGATATTTGCATTATTTGCGTATACGTTCCCAACGGTTCCGAAGTTGGCAGCGAGAAATATGAGTACAAACTAAAGTGGCTCAAACTCCTCCAAGAATACCTCAAAATAGCACTAGATAAATCCCCCAACTTGTGCATTTGCGGCGACTTCAACATCGTCCCGGACGATCGAGATATCCACAATCCCAAAGCCAATGCTAACTCCGTCGGCTTGTCTGTCGCCGAGCGCCTCGCCCTCACAGAAATCATAGAATTAGGATTAAACGACCCCTTTCGCAAATTCACATCAGAAGGCGGCCATTATAGCTGGTGGGACTACCGCGCCGCCGCATTTCCCCGCAACAACGGCTGGAGAATCGACCACCATTATCTCAGCCCTCCCCTGTACGAACAAGCAAAAAACTGTACAATAGATGTTGCTCCCAGAAAATTAATCAAACCCAGCGACCACGCCCCCGTAATTGTCGAAATTTGATTTATGAGTTATAAATAAAATTAAGGCAAAAGAAACCCGGTTTCTACCATCAATCTTAGGTTTATCAACGATAAATTTAAGAAACCGGGTTTCTCGACCCTATGCGTAAGTTCCGATCCAGTTAATAACAACCAACAACCAAAAATCATGTTCTTAGTAACCGGAGCAACAGGCGCACTAGGCCGCCGAATTGTACGAGAAATCAGACAGCAAGAAAAGCCTGTCCGCGCATTCGTTCGCCTCGCATCTCGCTACTCAGAACTAGAAAACCGAGGCGCCGAGATTTTTATCGGCGACTTGAAACAAGACAAAGATATTAAAAAAGCCTGCCAAGGAGTGCAGTACATCATCAGCAGCCACGGCACCGGCGGCGACGTTCAAGCAGTACACTACCGCGCTAACATAGAATTAATCGACTGCGCCAAAGAAGCGGGAGTGCAGCACTTTGTCTTTCTTTCGGTACTGGGAGTCGATCGAGGATACGAAGATTCCGCAGTATTCAAAGCCAAGCGAGAAGTTGAAAAATACCTGCAAAACAGCGGATTGAATTATACAATCTTGCGGCCTGCCGGTTTTGCTTCCAGCTTGTTACCGCTAGCAGAAAGATTTCGAGAAACCGGACTTTACCTGCTGATTGGCGACGGCAAAAACCGCACCTCTGTTGTCAGTACCGACGACTTAGCTCATATTGCCGCAGACTCGCCAACAGTCGAAGGCGCCCGCAACCAAATTCTGCGAGTCGGTGGCCCGGATGTGCTGACAAGGGATGACATTCCCCGCATTTTTGGACGCTTATTCAATCGCGAACCGATGGTAATCAACCCGCCACTGGTTGTATTTGACGGTTTGAGAAATGCCTTGGGTTTATTGAATCCTCAAGCTCAAAAAGACTTAGGAACTTTGCGCGTATTGCTGGGTAACGAGTATTTCTGCACTCCCGAAGAAGTGCAAAACTTGGAATCAATCTACGGCATGAGAATGGAATCCTTAGAAAGCTTTCTGCGGCGCAATTTGAGCGTTTAAAATGCTAGTTATTCTCGTTCCCGGCTCTGCCTGGGAACGAGCAAATGTAGCGCCAAATCGCAACTGGAAACCATTTAAGCAGAAATAGGTAGTGGTTCAGCACCAATATAGCTCGTAACTGCGATCGGCGGAGAAGTCGGCTTAGCAATCAAATAACCTTGAACAAAAGTTGCTCCCCGTTCCCGCACCCACTCAAACTCCTCCAAAGTTTCCACACCTTCAGCAACAGTTTTAATTTCTAGTTGCTCAGCAATTTCTAACATCTTTTCCGTAATTAGTGCTTTATAATAATCTTGATGGACATTGCGAATCAATTGCATATCCAACTTAATAAAATCTGGACGCAGTTGGTGCATCAAATTTAAATTAGAAGAACCGCTGCCAAAATCGTCCAGGGCAATTAAAAATCCCGCCTCTCGGTAAAACCTCAGAATATTAATCAAGTGATCGATATCAGGAGGGTGCTGAGATTCCGCTACTTCAAAAACAATATTGCTGTGAGGAATTCCCGCTTCATCAATAGCCTGTACTGTTCTTCGCAGGCACGTAGCGGGATCGTAAACTGAAGTCGGAGAAAAATTAATAAAAAGTAGTTCTTTGATATCGTAAACATGGGCTTCGCGGATAGCGCGAGTCCGGGCTAAAACATCAAGTTGAAAAATTAGGCCTGCTGATTCTGCTTGGGCAAAAATCCGACCCGGATAAATTAAGTTTCCTTGCTCATCAATTCCTCGGAGCAGCGCTTCGTGGGCGAAAATTTTAGAAGTATCTGAGGTATAAACAATGGGCTGAAAATGTGTAGTAATGCGTTCTTCGGACAATAAATCTAACAGCCAATCAGAGTTACTCAAATTAATAAAACTGTCTAAGGAAGTGCTGCGATAAAAATCGCTAAGTTTTGGCTGTTCCACTTCGCGCATCCACAAAACTTTTGTCTCTTTCAACTCTTGATTTGTCAGCACCGATGATGCTAGGGCGTTAAACTTTTCTTTTGCTATTCCCTCAAGCATAATGTACAAACACTTGCTCTCTTCTAAAAGCTTGAATTCAAGTTTAGCCTTAGTCAGTGCCGAAATAACCTTGGTCAGGGTGTGCGATACTGGAAACCACAGGTACAGACCTCCCCTGCCCTCTATTTTTTCGGGTACTGTTTCGCAGCGAGAGCAGGAGCCGAAGGCTTTGCCACTTATTTGCATTGGAATATCCTCCGGTTTTCGGGTTAATTTTAGACCCGCTAAGAATTAGCTTTTATTATAAGCTCATTCAGCTATTAATTCATCTATCTCAAGATGTAAATCTTAATGAACTTGTATTTAAGAATTATTATTTCAGTATTTATACTGACCTCCGGTTTCAAACCTTGGTCAAAGTTCTCAGCATTGAGCAAGTACCTGTGATTAAACACAGTCCCAAATCATCACAGAGGGAGAAGGCAAAGACTTGTTCTCTACTCTCTACTGCTGATCTGATTGTTTACGTTTTATTCTCTAATTCCCTCTGCCAAAACAGTCGCTACAGTTAATTTTTTAGCCAAGGCGAATTAACAAGTCCGTGAAGCGCAGCTATCCCCTAGGGAATCGCCCGATCGACTAATTTATGCGTACCACAAATATACACACCCGGACGATCGCCCAAAACAAACTCAGTTGCTGCGGCATATCCCATTTAATTTTATAATCGGGATGACAGGATTTGAACCTGCGACCCCCTCGTCCCGAACGAGGTGCGCTACCAAGCTGCGCTACATCCCGAAATTAGTCACTATATTTTAAGCTTATCACATTCAAGTTAAAATTTAGCAAGCTCGTATATAATGATTTGTAAAACACTACTCAGGCGGAGACAGACGTGACAGTTAAGCCCCAGTGGTTGCGAGTTAAAGCCCCCCAGTGGGAGCGCGTCGGCAACGTCAAAGAAATTTTGCGGGATTTATCCCTGAATACGGTTTGCGAGGAGGCGTCGTGTCCGAACATCGGCGAATGCTTCAACGCAGGTACTGCGACATTTTTGATTATGGGCCCGGCTTGTACCCGCGCCTGTCCTTACTGCGACATCGATTTTGAGAAAAAGCCCCAACCATTAGATCCGACGGAACCCCAAAGATTGGCGCAAGCGGTGCAGCGGCTCAAACTCAACCACGTCGTCATTACCTCTGTCAACCGGGACGATTTGCCGGATGGGGGCGCGTCTCAGTTTGTCGAGTGCATTCAAGCAGTGCGATCGGCAATGCCCGATACAACTATAGAAGTTTTGATTCCCGACTTGTGCGGCAACTGGCAAGCTTTAGAAATCATTCTCGCAGCCCGACCAGAGGTACTCAACCACAATACCGAAACCGTAAAGCGACTTTACCGCAAGGTGCGGCCGCAAGGCAAGTACGATCGCACCTTGGAACTATTGCAGCGAAGCCGCCAACTCGCACCTGGGGTTTACACCAAATCCGGCATCATGGTGGGACTCGGAGAAACAGACGCCGAAATTCGGGAGGCGATGCAGGACTTACGGGCTGTCGGCTGCGATATTTTAACAGTTGGACAGTACCTGCAACCGACTCAAAAGCACTTGAACGTAGAAAACTTTGTGCCTCCAGAACAGTTTGATGCTTGGAGAAAGTTTGGCGAATCTTTGGGATTCTTGCAAGTTGTCGCTTCTCCCTTAACTCGCAGTTCCTATCACGCCGAACAGGTGAGGGAACTGATGAAACTTTACCCACGCTAGCAATTTTAATTTGAGTTGACTCGCGCCCATTGGTGACAAGTTAAGACTTAACTGCATTTGTCAATCAGTAATATTACTCAAAAAAAACTGCTTTTTTAGGAGTGGAAAATTTACGATTTGAGAGCATTCCACGGGCGTCGCACGCCCGTTATGAATCAAAGAAACTCTTTCTCCCCTGCTCCCCTGCTCCCCCGCTCCCCCTCTCCCCCTCTCCCCTTCTCCCCTGCGAGTTTCTTAGGAGGGAGTAAGTATAAATATCATGGGAGGCATGATTCCTCGATCGCCCAAATCTCAGTTTTATGCCCAAAATCCGAGTAAATGTTGAGCATAATTGCTGATTGACAATGCTTTCTTAGCTTAACTTGTTACCAATGACTCGCGCCCGATCGCACCATTCTCACTAAAACCCGATCAACTGGGTAACAGCGAGGAAAAACCTGCGCTTGATATGCAGCCCCTGGGCAAAAAACCCGATTTCAGATGCTGGTGTTCGGGGCGTGATGTTAAGCCGGAAGCAGCAGCCAACAGCAAAACTATTATCGGTCGATCGCCGCCTCAAAGTCGCGACTTAGGCAAAAGAGATCCCGAAACCGGGTTTCTTCCTCAAACTTCTAGGTTTTAATCCAGAAATTTGAGGAAGAAACCCGGTTTTTGCGTCAGCCAATAACTCGGTACTGCGGACTATAGCAACTCTGAAGCTCATATGCTGTAATGGATTAAAGTTCTGCGCTCACAACAGCGTATTTAATCAAGAGCGCCGAGTTATATAAAGTTTTATTAAAAAAATGGCGAATTTTCCGAAGTGATCGGGAACCAGCTTATTGGTGATGAAGATTAACTTAACTTCTGACTAACGTCACTTGTTTCTAGCCAGTAACTATCTATACTAGCTACATAAACAAAGAAGTAAAGCACACTTTTCGGGCCTTCAACCTGTTACATCAGAAAGTTCTTAGCGTTTTCCAGAATCTTGGTAAAACAAGTGGGGCAGCAAAAGTTCGATCGAACAACAGCAGAAAAGTCAGAAAAGTTACTAAAGAAACACAAAGCGGTGATGCTTCGTCTTAACCAAATGGGCATCTTAATTATAAATAACCGCTAAGCGTAGCATCTTTTCACCCGGAGCCACTGAGAAAATCACTATGCCAGCCACCTCTTTTTACGCTGAAGCTGAATTCGACGAACAACTGCAAGTCAATCCCTTGCAAGGTGATGTGTTGGATGAAGATGCTGAAGAAGCTGGAGACGAACTGCTCGACCAAGACCCAGCAGAGACAGAAGATGCAGACCCAGCAGCCAAATTGCAAAAAAATGCAAACCGTCGCACTACAGATTTAGTGCGCCTGTACCTCCAAGAAATAGGTCGGGTTCGTCTCTTGGGTAGAGACGAAGAAGTCTCGGAAGCTCAAAAAGTTCAGCGCTATATCAAATTGCTGGAATTACGTAACACCGTCGCCTCCCAGGAAGAAGGACTAATTGGACGCTTCGTGCATTTAATAGAAGTGCGCGATCGGTTATCCGCACAGTTGGGACATAAACCTTCCCTGGAACGCTGGGCATTAACCGCCGGTGTCGGTGACGTGCCAGAACTCAAGCGAATTATGTCCGAAGGCAAGCGCCAGTGGGCCGAGTTAGCCGAGATGACGGTCGAGACGATCGAAAGAATTCAAGCTGAAGGCGTCGAAGCTAAAGACCACATGATTAAGGCGAACCTGCGCCTGGTGGTTTCGGTGGCGAAAAAATATCAAAATCGCGGTTTAGAATTGCTCGACTTAATACAAGAAGGTACTCTGGGACTGGAGCGAGCTGTAGAAAAGTTTGACCCGACGCGGGGCTATCGGTTTAGCACCTATGCCTACTGGTGGATTCGGCAGGGAATTACGCGGGCTATCGCCACTCAAAGCCGCACCATTCGCCTCCCCGTCCACATCACCGAAAAACTTAACAAAATCAAAAAAGCCCAGCGCAAAATTTCTCAAGAAAAAGGTCGGACAGCTACGATCGAAGACATCGCTGTCGAGTTGGACATGACAGCGCCCCAAGTCCGAGAAGTTTTGCTGCGAGTTCCCCGTTCTGTTTCTTTGGAAACTAAAGTGGGCAACGAAAAAGATACAGAGTTGGGCGACTTGCTCGAAACCGACAGCATCTCCCCAGAAGAAATGCTGATGCGAGAAGCTTTGCACCGCGACTTGCAGCAACTGCTGGCAGATTTGACCAGCCGCGAGCGAGATGTAATTCTGATGCGCTTTGGTTTGGGTGACGGACACCCCTATTCGCTGGCAGAAATCGGTCGCGCCCTCGACTTGTCCCGCGAACGAGTCCGTCAAATTGAAGCAAAAGCTTTGCAAAAACTCCGCCAACCTAAGCGTCGCAACCGCGTCCGCGACTATCTGGAGTCTTTGACTTAAATTGGGACGGTCAGTCAGCGCGATTAATCAGGGAGCAAGGCATTCGGCACTTGTGCAGAAGGCATGAGGCATTCGGCAGAAGTAACAATATTTACTTCTCAACAACTTCTCTGTCCTCTGCAGCAAGTCAATCGATTTTAGATTTTAGATTTTAGATTTTAGATTTTAGATGGAAGTATTGACCCCACGGATGAATCCGGGGGCTTGTATCCTGGATGCTTTCATATCGTTTCCGGTTGTATCGGAATGATTTAACCGCAGAGGGCGCAGAGAACGCAGAGGGAGAGAATACAGACAGGAATAATTCCGATGCTACCGGATTTGATATCAGTCATAAAGCTGGTTAAAAGTCAATAAATATCATAAACCATAGGACTTACGCATTGACAAAAAACATTATCTATGTATTCTAGACTCTAACATCATTGCTAAGGTTCGCCAAAATAT